>NZ_JAKGBG010000010.1:0-122650 GCF_021532595.1 Pseudoalteromonas sp. OFAV1 | reverse complement strand
CGATGTTCCATTTAAGTCAAAAGTAACAGTGTCCTCTGTATCTGTGTAACCCGCACCTAATTCAAACTGAAGTTGGGTTTTAGCAAGTGCCTCCACACCCGTTTTATTAGAAATACCATTAATATCTGTAGCTGCTGTTTTTGCAGATGAGTTAGCTTGCATTGTAACAACTTCATCTTCACCATTTGCGCCCTTAATAGTGTAAGTCATAGTATTTGCAATTGGGTTTGCACCAGCTGTATCACCTGATGCAGTTAGTGCCTGACCAAAACCGTCAGCTGACTGAAGATTAATTTGCTTTGTGCCTATATCATCAGCTGCAACACTTGATAATGAAACATTAATTATTTCATTAGCATTTGCACCCACTTGAAAAGCTTTTGTGCCATAAGAGCCGTCTAATAATTGCTGACCACCAAATGACGTTGTTTCTGCAATTCGTGTTAACTCAGTTTGCAGTGCTGTTACTTCTTTTTGTAGAGCAGTTCTGTCTTCGTATGAATTAGAACCATTCGCCGATTGCAATGCAAGCTCACGCATACGCTGTAAGATATTGGTAGACTCTTGCATCGCCCCTTCGGCGGTTTGCGCCATAGAAATACCATCATTCGCGTTACGCTGTGCCACCGCTAAACCATTTATTTGTGAGGTTAAACGGTTAGAAATTTGTAGGCCCGCTGCATCGTCTTTTGCGCTATTAATACGCATGCCTGATGCTAAACGCTCCATTGAGGTTGCAAGACCATCGCTCGATTTAGTTAAATTACGCTGTGCGTTAAGTGACGACACATTAGTATTGACTGTTAATGCCATTTTACCATCTCCTAGTTTTAATTAGGCTGTGGTCCAATGAACTAGTGAGGAACCACGCGCTTTGTGTAGAATTACTAGCAGGAAATATGCCAGCTCATCAAGGAATACCCAAAACACTGTTTTTAAAGGGTTTTTATATATCCCACTTTGTAAATGTAAAAAATAAAAAGGCCAGTGACAATTTTTTGCCACTGGCCTGATAGAAAGGCAAACCTTTACCGTATGAATTTAATTATAAATAATCAAAAAGCGTTAAATTTGCTAAACGACCAAAGGTTGCTTGCGAAGCCTGTAATGCGGTTTCATGTCTTGTTAAGTCACTAATTGCTTCAGCCATATCAACTTCAACCAAATTTGATTTACTCGATTTATTATTAATATCTATCGCGCTATTTGAATCTGTGACACTTTCAACCAAATTCATTCGAGCACCTAGGCTTGCTTGTGTAAATACCACTTGTTCGCTGGCGCTTTGTAATTGCTCTAAGCCGTCTGCCAGTGCATCATGAAGCTCATCACCTTCTAAACTGCTATTTAAACTGGTGATTAAGTTTTGCATAGTATTGAGTACATTTTCTTTGTGTGGAGCCTCTAATTCGAACTCGAATGTCCCTGGTGCTGTGCCTTCTAGCTTAAACTCCATGCCTGCATATTCAATAGGCTCCCCAGTAAATTCACCGGTGACAGCGGGTGTAATGGGATTACCATAACCATCATTAATAACATAGGTATCTGGATCACCCGGGTTAACGCCGGCGACAAGCTCAACTTGAAAAGAGTTATCTGCAGCAGTCGCTGTGGGATCTAAATCAAAATTTGCTTTGTGGAACTTATCAAAATCAGCTTGGTTTTTTACATACACAGTACTTTGTGCAGTAATACTTCCCGTCACAGTGCCTTCGTTGTCAACAACATTTAAACGCGCATTTACATTTTCAAAAGCACTAAAGCCATTATCGCTCGATTTAACATTCACCCCTTGTGCTATAGTGACTGAATGCTGGCCTTGGTCGCCTTGATAATCGTATTGACCTGTATTTGAGTTAAAGCTATAGGTTTGAGTTGTATCTTGATAGCCAGAAAATATATATTTACCGTCTTCTGACTGACTATTCATTAAGCTCACTAGGCTTTTTTGCAGCTCGCTTAATTCACCCGCAATAGATTTTAAATCATCATCACTCATGGCACCACTACCCGCTCTAATTGCCAGCTCTTGGGCTGCCTGAATGGTGGTGTTGATACTTTGTAAGATGCTTTCTTCTGTTTCTAGCCGTCCATTCAACTGATTAATATTTTTAGTATACTGCTCATTGGTTTGGATTTTATTGGTATATAAAGCCGCTTGTGAATAAGCCGACGGGCTTTCAGAGGTCGATAAATACTTTTTACCCGTTGTTACACGCTCTTGTGCATTAGCAACACCTTGCTGGCCTTCAAGAATTTTATTAACGCTATTTTGATACATTAAATTATTTGATAAACGCATAATTACCTCGCCGAATTAAGTAAGGTGTCGAATATTGAACGAGCAGTGGCAAGTACTTGCGCTGATGCTGCATACGACTGTTGAAAGCGCAGTAAGTTTGCCGCTTCTTCATCAAGGTTTACACCTGATAGTGACTCATACCAAGCCTCTGACTGCTCTGCTAATGCGGTGAATGCTTGTTGACTTGTTTGTGCCTGCGAAGTAACTACACCAATATCTGATACTAAACCTGTGTACGCTTGATTTAGAGTTTTATGATTATTCGTTGAATTACCTGAAACGTTTTGTCTTACAATATTATCATTTTGAATGTCAGCTAAAAACTGTCCGTTACGGTTATCATCAAAGCCTCCTTCGTTCGCTTCAATAGTGAACGTATCGCCAAGTGCTGGCGTTCCTTCAATGTTAAAGTCAAAACCATAATCTTGAAATCCACCGCCAGCAGCTTGAAGAACATTATTTAATGGTGGTGTGCCAGTAAAGCTTGAAGTATTAACCCCATCAGTAACTGTATATACATTAGGTTCGGCTGTTTTTTGAACGGTTATCTCACCATTTGGTAAATTGATAGGATCGGTTGAAAAGGCACCAACATCTAACACTGTTCCTGCTGAAATACTGGCAGTGCCAGTATTGTTAATATCGTTTGCAGTACGAATAGGTGAAGCGAGTGCGATATCTTCTGGACGATTTGTTGCAAGCTCTAAGCTTGTTGATGCTTGAGAGTTGAGTTTGACCATAAATTGATCATCAACACTTGGCGGGTTAGTCATATCGAGAGTTATTTCTAAGCCAAACAAATCTAAACCATCATTTGCAGGGCTATTATCGACTAAATTAACCTTACCTGTGGCTGGGTCAACGACAGCTGTAGTAAAAATATCATCGCCGTTGGCATCCTTAATCGTCTCACCTTTATTATCAACAGGGTAAATTTCAACTTCATTCGTATCACTGTATTTCACAATAAAATCACTGGCCGGCAAATTACTGCCTTGTCCAGGTTCAACCGTTGCCGTCATACTCGAATTACCAGTATTAGCTTGATAAGCAAATGCATCAACGGTTGGAATAGCAAAAATATCGCCACCAATTTCACCATTGGCGTCCATACCTAGGCGGTTTTGCTGATTGAATGCATCTGCCAGCGCTAAGCCCATTTGACCAAGTTGATTCTGGGCAGGGACTAAAATGTCATCACGAAAAGCAAGCAGCCCACCAATTTTGCCTTTTAATTTACTTACATCAACTTCAAGCGGCACGGCTTTGCCACCATTGACGTCGAGCTTTAACTCTTTAAAGTTTGGATCGGGGTCACCACTAAATGAAAACAGGTTAAATGTACCGCTTTGCATAACAAGTGCTTGACCTGAGCCTAAATACACTTGTTTTTCGCCGTTATTACCATCAAGTGTTTCAATATCTATCAACTCTGATAAATCACGAATTGCTTTATCACGCTCATTGTATAAACCACTAGAGACTGACTCACGATCAGTACCATGAACCGCCGCAATTTTAGTATTCAAATCACTAATATTTTGGATAAGGTTATTCGCCTCATCTGAGAAGATTTCTAATTGTTCATTCACAACCGCTTTTTGATCAACCACAATGCTCGATAACCTATCCATCTGATCAATCAAGTTCTGTGCGTCAGTCATTACTAGTGAACGAGCGACTCTTGACGAAGGCTGATTTAAGCTTTCTTGTACGTTGTTAAAAAACGAGTTGATACTGGTCGATAAACTGTTTGATTCTTCTGAAAACAGGCTATCTACTCGGCTTGCTTCAGTTACAAACTGATCAAAGAATGCCTTATTTGAGGTATCACGATTTAATTGCTTTTGGGCAAACTCATTTAACAAGCGATACGTTTCACCACGACCCACTTGGTTGTCGATCATGGTTGTGAACTCAGTGCGTTCACGCACATAGCCTTCAGTATTCACATTCGCTATGTTTTTACTGGTGGTTTGTAAAAGCTCAGAATTCGCTCTTACACCGGCATTAGCAATGTCATATAAGCTAAATGACATGGGGGTTTACTCCTTAACGTACCAATGAAGCAGCGACACTTTGAAGCTCAACACGCTTCAGCACCTGCTTTATTTTATCGGCATAATTTGGATCAGTTGCATAGCCTGCTTTTTGTAACGAATCTAAAAAGGCAGCAGGTTCTGCAGTGTTTTTTAGTGCTTCTTCGTAACGTGGGTTTTCATTTAAGAAGTCAACGAAGTCATTCACACTGTCTTTAATTGATTGATATGCGCGGAAACTTGCTTGTTTTTTAACAGGCACGCCTTGTTCAAACTCAAGGGTAAGCTTACTTGCTTTATCACCTTGCCAACGCTGATCTGATTTAATATTAAATAAGTTGTTACTGCTTGTACCATCCGCTTTGCTGATGATGTGTTTACCCCAACCCGTTTCAAGTGCGGCTTGAGCAACCATAACCGCCGGATTAAGGCCAATCTTTTGTGCAGCATTTTTGGCATGTTCCCAGATAGAACTAATAAACGATTCAGCATCGTCAAAACGATTATTAGCTTGCTCATTTAGCTCAGTATCTGTAACCGATTTAGTTTGAGCATTAGCATCATCTTGCCCTCTTGCTCGTTTATCACTATCAAACTCAGTCGTCGTTCTTAGTACTGAGCCTGGGGTAAACTGTTTACCGTCTGGTGATAACTGCTGAACGATTAAATCAGCTAAGCCTAGCGAGCCATTCGACGACAACTCGACTGAAAGCTGTTGGTCATGCATTTCTTCAAAGAACTTCACGCCACTTGAATTAAATGGGCTATCTTTATCTTCGAATGCCTCATTGGCTTTACGCATACTTTTAAGCAGCATTTGCGTAAAGATAGATTCGAATTGTGCCGCCGCTTTTTTCAGCGCCTCTTTTGACGCATCGCTAGAGGCATCACTTTTCAGGGCACTTTGACGTAGTGAGTCTAAATTACCTAAATCAAAAAAGTTTTGCTTGTCGAGATGATTAGTATCCATCAGCTTTTTGACACAATAGTTAATAATGCAAATTAAAATGCAAAAATTGCGCCAATAAAAATCTTTAGAAATGAATAGCTAATAAGTGATATTGGTTTTGACTAACTTTAAAACAATAGTTTTAGCTAATGCTTGAAGAGTGAAAGATATAAAAAGTGCTAAAAGATATGAAAACAAAAAACGCGCCCTAGAGCGCGTTTTAATTTAAATGATAACCAGTTGCCCGTTTATCGCCCCCGCTTCTTTTAAAGCTTCAAGTATTGCCATTAAGTCACCCGGTGCAGCCCCAACCTCATTGATTGCGCGTACGAGATCATCAAGATTAACACCTGGATTAAATACAAAAGCACGTGAGTCATCTTCATTCACATCAATAATGCTTTGATTGGTAACTGTGGTTTCACCCTCACTTAACACATTTGGCTGCGATACATTTTGCTGCTCAGCGATCGTCACCGTTAATCCACCATGCGTAATAGCCGCAGGCTGTAGCTTCACGTTTTTGCCAATCACAATGGTACCGGTACGAGAGTTAACAATAATTTTCGCTGCTGTGTCTGCAGGTTTAAACTCTAAGTTTTCAAGAGTAGACAAATAAGCAACACGTTGAGACGCATCTCGCGGTGCTAACACGCGTACTGAGGCTGCATCGATTGCCTGTGCACTATCAGGGCCCACTAAATCGTTAATGGTTTGCTCTAAGCGCTTTGCTGTTGTGAAATCTGGACGATTTAAATTAAAAGTAATGTAATCGCCTTGCATAAACGGGCTTTTAATAGCACGTTCTACAATTGCACCATTTGGAATACGACCTACTGTTGGTGTGTTAATAATAACTCGGCTACCATCAGCACCTTCAGCACCTAGACCGCCCACAACTAAGCTGCCTTGTGCAATCGCATAAGTATTGCCATCAACCCCTTTTAAGAAGGTTTGTAATAAAGTACCGCCACGTAAACTGCCCGCACTACCTATAGACGAAACCGTAACATCAATGGTTTGCCCAGGCTTTCTAAACGCTGGAAGCTCGGCGTGCACAGCCACCGCTGCGACATTCTTTATTTTGGGTTTTAAGCTATCAGGTAAAGTGATACCAAAGCCATTTAGCATGGCTTTAAAACTTTGTTGTGTGAACCGGCTTTGCTCACCTGTGCCTGGCAAACCAACAACAAGGCCATAGCCTACCAACTGGTTAGAGCGTACACCCTCAACCATAGACACATCTTTAACTCGCTCAGCTTGAGCAGAAAACTGCAGGCTGATTAAGCAAAGAGCAATAATGTATTTAAACCCATTCATGACTTTGTTCCTCTAAAATGGGAAAAGCGAACTGCTAAAGAATCGAGAAAGCCAGCCAGCACTTTGTGTTTCTTGCATTTGCCCTTTACCAGAATATTGTATACGTGCATTCGCTATACGGTTTGACGTGACTGTATTACTTGCTGAGACATCTTCTGGACGGACTAACCCTTCCAAACGAATAAACTCTTCACCGGTATTTAACGTGAGCCATTTTTCACCACGGATCACTAAGTTTCCATTAGGTAAAACGCGCATCACATTGACAGAGATATCACCAAATAGACTATTCGATTGATTCGACTTTGAGTCACCTTTAAATGATGACCCTGAACCAATGCCAAATTGAATGCTGTCACCACCAATGTTAACCGGATTTCCACCTAACCCAATTACAGGGTCTAAGTTAGCATCTGTTTCTTTATCGGTTTCGGTTTTTGCTGCTTTGGTTGCTTGCGTTGACTCTTGCAATTTAACAGTGATGATATCGCCAGCACGCAGTGCCTTTTTATCAGAGTACAAATCGTTTGATGTATAGCTATCAAACAAAGACCCTGTTGGCACCATTTGTTCTGTTGTAGGCTCTGGGTACATAGGCGCATAGTAAGGGTCATCCTGAACCACATGATGATTTTGCGTTGTTATACAACCACCCAGCATAAAAGCTGCTGATGTGACTAAGATAAGATTACGCATGCTGCCTCCTACGACTTATAACTGTTGATTGATGTAACTAAGCATTTCATCCACTGCTGAAATCACTTTTGAATTCATTTCATAAATTCGTTGCGTTTCAATCAGATTAACCAGCTCTTCTGTTACATTTACATTTGACGTTTCAAGCGAACCTTGTACCACAGTACCTAAACCATCAATCCCCGGATTACCTTGCACTGGTGCGCCACTTACAGCTGTTTCTGTGTATAAGTTTTGCCCCATTGGCTCAAGACCCGATGGATTGATGAAGTCTGTTATAGTGAGCTGACCAATTACCACATTTTCTGCCTGACCTGCTACACGAACAGATACTTCGCCATCTTGTGACACCGTAATTGATTGCGCATCATTTGGCACATTCATTTCAGGTTGCAACGGGAAACCCGCACCTGAAGTTACGATACGACCGTCTTCATCTGTCGTAAATTGACCATTACGTGAGTAAGCAATATTGCCGTCAGGTAACTGTACTTCAAAAAAACCTGGGCCTGAAATCATCCAGTCCAGTGAGTTTTCGGTCGTTAACATATTACCTTGCGAAAAGTTCTTTTGGTTTGCTACAACCTTAGCACCGGCACCAAGCATTAGACCTGATGGCATTTCAGTATCTTGAGACGAACGACCACCTGGTTGATTAATGTTTTGATATAGTAAATCTTCAAATACGGCGCGGCTTTTTTTGTAACCGACCGTGCTGGCATTCGCGAGATTATTTGAGATCACCGAAATATCGGTTTGCTGGGCGTCAAGCCCGGTTTTACTGATCCACAATGCTGGATTCATAACTCTACCCTCTCAGTCATCTTAAACAATGCGTAACAGCTGATCTTGACGCTCATCAAGCTCTTCGGCTGTTTTCATCAATTTAACTTGTAATTCAAATTGGCGTTGGTTGCTGATCATGTCGACCATTTCATGGACTGGATTAACGTTCGACATTTCAAGCGTACCTGACAGTACTTTTACATTGGGTGAAATATCACAGAACCCACAAAGATCATTGACCAACATATCTTCTTTTGGTCTAAATAAACCGTCATTACCTTTTTCAAGCTGAGTGTTATCAGCTTCGATCACTTTTAAGCGGTCAACCACTTCTAAAAAGTTGGCAGGTGCACCTTGCGGGCGCACTTGGATCGCGCCATCTTCGCTAAACTCAACCTTCTCAATTGGCAAAGGTAAGATAATAGGCCCGCCCTCGCCAATAACTTGACGGCCATGGCTGGTGATCAATGCGCCGTCAGGTGTGATGTTTAGTGTGCCTGTTTTGGTATAAGCTTCGTTACCTGATGCATCTTGCACACTGAGCCAACCACGGTCGCTCATGGCAATATCAAGCTCTCGGCCTGTCTCAACGAATCCACCCGATTCCATATTTGAACCAGGACGCTCTTGCATCGCAAACACACGTGATGGCAAGCCTTCACCAAAAGCCTGCATGGAACGCGCTTGTGCAAAATCAGCTTTAAAGCCAGTGGTGTTAGCATTAGCAAGGTTGTTAGCCTTTAACTCAAGACCACGCAAGCTTTGCTTGGCACCAGACATGGCAATGTAGACCATTTTGTCCATAACATTGACTCACTAAAAATACGATAACTAAAGAAATGCAATAAAAGTGCCAAAGTAAAATTGACGCATAAATAGGATGGTAAAAATGAAAAAAGGCTGCCAATTGAGGGAGCAGCCTTCGTGTCGGATTAAGCTCAGAGCCGTTTAGATTAACGGATCTGTAGGATGTTTTGTTGTAGTGTTGAGTTAACTTCTAATGCACGTGAATTTGCTTGGAAATTACGTTGTGCACTGATCAAATCAACAAGTTCACTTGTTAAGTTAACGTTTGACTGCTCAAGGGCTGATGAGTTAATTGAACCTAATGTACCTGAACCTGGTTCACCGGCAATTGGCTCACCAGAGGTTAAGCTTTTCTTCCATGCCGTGTTACCCACTTGCTGTAAACCTTGTGAGTTAGAAAAGCGCACCATTGCCACTTGGCCTAAGAATGAAGTATCACCATTACTGTAAGAAGCAACGATTTTACCATCTGTACCAATATCAATACCTGATAGACGACCTACAGTCGCACCATCTTGCTCTAGCGCTTTCACTTCAAAGTTACTTGCATATTGAGTCGGTATTTTATTCGTTGTACCAGCTTCATCGCGCCAATTGATGTTTACATCATCAGGGAAACTCGCACCGTTAGATAATAAACCAGATATACCGCCTGAAGGTATTGTTAATGGATTAAACGTAGCATCTGTATTTGCAGTTCCATCAGTGCTTTGAGGTAAACCACTTGAGTCAAACTGAAAAGTTGAAATAGGCGTATATGGCGACGTAGTTTGCTCAGTACCATTAGCAGCAAACGGCTTTTCATCAAGTGTTGCAAACACTTGCCATTCATTGTCATTACCAGTCACTGCTGCGTCAGTTTTAACAAAGAAGAACTGTAAAATGTGTGGCTCACCTAAAGAATCATACACTGTTGTTGATGTTGAACTGTTATACGACGCACTTGTCTCAGGGTCAAATGGTGTAACTGCTGGCGTTAATGCACGCGAATCTAAGTTAAACGACGAATAAACATTGGTCGTAGCGCGTGGAGAACCTGATGCATCAGGAATTTGTAGCGCAGAAGATGTGCTTAAACTAACAGAAGTTGTATCACCCGTTGCTTCATCAACAGGGAAACCTTGTAAGTAGTTTCCGCTAGCATCCACAATAAAGTTGTCTTTATTAAGTTTGAACGCACCAGCACGAGTATATGTAAAATCTTGTGCACCTAGGTCATTTGCCATGGCAAAGTAGCCTTCACCAGTAATTGCTAAGTCCAGAGAGTTATTAGTGAAAGATAATGAACCTTGGTGAAATTGTTGTGCCACCATTGTAGTTCTTACGCCGTCACCATTTTTAGTTTTACCTGAGCTAAATACTGATGATGCGTACACATCAGCAAACTCAGCACGAGACTCTTTAAAGCCTGTGGTGTTAACGTTAGCAATATTGTTTGCTGTTACATCTAAGTCTTTTTGCGCGGCAGCAAGGCCGGTTAATGCAATATTGAAGCTCATAAGTCACCTCTAAAGTGTCAATCTGTAGCACTAGGCTAACTAGTTAATCTGTGTAATTAAGCGATTTCTGCAACATCAGTTAGCCTAACCGCGCCTTCTTTAGTATTAATAATAATGCCGCTAGATCCATTGATATTAACGCTTTCAATATTTTTGAAAGTCGCTAAAGGTAGACTGCTATAGTCACCATTTTGGAATCCTTCAGCTTTAACTTCGTATTCGCCTGGAGGCAAAAGCTCTCCATCGTCATTTTTACCATCCCACTCAAAACGAACTGCGCCAGCCGATTGAGCGCCCATGCTGATGGTACGTACAAGTTGACCTGACTCATCAGTAATGCGAAGCGTAAGATCTTCAACAGGCGTTTCTGCAATTGCCGATCCCTTAGCAACGTTACTACCATCAAAATCAATCGTATTTGATTCTAATAGTGCTTGTTTACCAACTAAGGTCGAAGCTTGTAATGCCGAGTTCGATGTCATTGACGCAGTAAGTGCATCAAATTTTGAGTTTAAATTCGAGATCCCTTCAGCCATGGTAAAGTTGGTCATCTGAGCAATCATTTGATCATTATCAGCCGGCTTGCTTGGGTCTTGAAACGACAACTGTTGTGTTAAAAGCGAGAAGAAGTCTTCTTGCGTTAAAGTGTCATCTTTCTCTTCTGGTTTGTTTTGATTGTCCTGCCAACGTAAATTATCTAAATACGTGGATGACGCACTGCTGATGTCGTTACTCATAACTTATCCTCGGTTACCGCTGCCCAAGCAACAGTGTTTTACTTAACATTTGCTTAGCTGCATCAGCAACTTGCACATTTGTTTGGTAAGAGCGAGAGGCAGAAATCATATTAGCCATTTCTTCTACGACATTAACGTTAGGTTTGTAGATATAACCGTTTTCATCCGCACTGGGGTGATTAGGGTTGTACTCTATTTGCAGAGGCTTATCGCTCTCAACAATACCCAACACTTTTACGCCAACAGAAGAGCCCTGAGGATTGCTTTGTGTTGCTGACGCTTTAGTCAACTCCGCAGCAAAAACAGGATGGCGCGCTCGGTATGTTTTGTCTTGACTAGAGCTAATCGTATTCGCATTCGAGATATTACTTGCTGTTGTATTAAGACGCACATTTTGCGCGCTCATACCAGTGCCTGAAATATCAAAAACATTATATAAACTCATGATTAAGCTCCTTGACTACCGAGGGCTTTTTTAAGGCCTTTAATTTTACTACTCATAAATTGCAGGCTTGCCTGATACTCTAATGAGTTCTGTACATACAAGTTTCGTTCCACTTGTATATCAACTGAGTTACCATCACCTGTATCTGCTTGATTTGGCGTACGAAACATTTCTGCGTTACCAACAAACCGACTGCCACCGGCAAGGTGTTTTGCGTCAGTTCGTACCATGTTATTGCCGCCTTGCTGGTTGCTTTTTGCCGCTTTTAGAGCCGCCGCAAAATCGATATCTTTTGCTTTGTAGCCCGGCGTATCAGCATTAGCGATGTTTGTCGCTAATAACTCAGCGCGTTGTGAACGGATCAACATTGCATGCGGGTGCACACCAAATGCTTTATCAAAACTGATAGCCATAACCATCTCCAAAAAATTGACTCTGCTAGTGCAGATGCAAAAGGCAAGCCAAAATTAACTAGATAGATAAAGCACGGTAAGCTTTTGAATAATAAATAATTTAGCAACCTAAGAGCTAGGTTGCTAAGAAGAGATTACTTTTTCTGGTAGATAATACCTGGGTTACAACGAACCATCTCGAAGCTATCACTTAAGCCAGCCATAGATTCAGATGCCCCTAAAAATAAATACCCTTTTGGATTAAGGGCCTGAGCAAATTGAGAAATAATCTTTGCTTTTACCTCTGGAGAGAAGTAGATCAGTACATTGCGGCAAAAAATGATATCAAACTTGCCCATTAAGGCGTAAGAATCTAATAAATTCAAATGCCTAAAGCTCACCATTTTTTTGATTGGATCAATCACCTGCGCCATACCATTGCCGCTGTCTTTAAAAAACTTTTGCCGTCTTTCAATTGATAAACCACGGGCCAGTGCCAACGAGTCATATTCAGCATTTTTACACATATCAAGCATGGTATTAGATATATCAGTGCCGATAATCTGCGCGCCCATTTTAAGTACGCCAGGGTTTTTCGCCTGAAACTCAGCAACCGACATAGCAATTGAATACGGCTCTTGGCCTGATGAACTTGCCGCTGACCAGATTTTTAGTGGCCTACGCACATCTTTCAACTCAGGAAACAGCTTTGTTTTAAGCAATTCAAATGGGTATTGATCACGAAACCATAAGGTTTCATTCGTCGTCATCGCATCCACAACAGCAGCACGAAGCTGTCTTTCATGTGGACTGAGCGTTTTACTAACTAATTGCGATAAAGACTCAACGTTAAAGCGCACCATTAATGGCGCAAGACGACTTTTCACTAGGTAAAGCTTATTGTCGCCTAACACAATGCCACACTGTTGCTCTAGAAAAGAGCGAAATTGATCGTATTCGCTTTGTTGTAAGTGCTTATTTTCCAAAGTAATACCACCTATAAATAATTAATCACAATGAACCCACTTTTTAACAGCCGTTGCTAATTCGTCAGGGTTAAATTTTGCAATAAAATCATCTGCACCTACTTTTTGGATCATTGCTTGGTTAAATACACCGCTTAAAGAAGTGTGTAAGATCACATGCAAAGGTGATAATTTTGGATCCGCTTTTATCTCTGCCGTAAGGGTATAACCATCCATTTCAGGCATTTCAACATCTGAAATTAATAACCCTACGCGTTCAGTAATATCGTTTTGGCAATCGAGTTTTGCAATCTCACGTAACCGTAATAAAGCCTCTTTACCATTTTTAGCGAGCTCAGTTTGTACACCTAATGGCTCAAGCGCTCGCTTAACTTGGTTTCGCGCAACAGCAGAGTCGTCTGCTATAAAGACAATACGTTCACCTAAGTCTCGCTGGATTTCACCATCACCCACTACTTCTGCACTTACTTCTGTATTTACAGGGCAAATTTCATTCAAGATTTTTTCTACGTCTAGAATTTCAACCAGCTCGTTTTCGATTTCGGTGACCGCAGTTAGGTAAGAATAACGACCCGCACCTGATGGTGGAGGCATTATTTTTTCCCAATTCATATTAACGATACGTTCAACACCGCCAACTAAAAACCCCTGCACAGAGCGGTTGTATTCAGCAATGATAATAAAGCTGTCTTTGATATTTTCGATAGCAGGACCGCCAACGGCCATTGATAAATCAATGACTGAAATAGTCTGACCGCGAATGTGAGCTACGCCTCGTATATAAGCATTAGATTTGGGCATGTTTGTGAGTGGTGGGCATTGCAAAACCTCTCTCACTTTAAACACATTGATACCAAAGCGTTGTCGCCCTCTGAGTTTGAATAATAGTAATTCAAGGCGGTTTTGCCCAACCAACTGCGTGCGCTGGTTCACTGAGTCTAAAATGCCTGCCATTTCAATCTCCTAAAGATAAACAATCAGAGCCGGAACAATAATTGCTTTCTTTGTGTTAAAGCTACATAAGGTTACAAAGCGTCTGTTTTTTGACGCAAAATATTTATACCTTGTTTTCAACCATAAGCATAGTCGAAACAATATGAGTTTGTTAAAAAAAAGCCGAAGATACAGTGTTTTTTATTTCCTTGCTAGCTTGTTGTCCATTACACAAGTGCATGCAGAAGTATATAAAAACGAGCAGCTTCAACAGATCGCTATCGATTTTGTTAGTGAGCAGCTTACTGATCTAGAAAGTACACCACAAGTGAGTGCATTGCCGCTTGATAGCCGCATACCCGACAGAGTGTGCGAATCACCTTTAAGTAAAGAAGTACCAACAACACCTCCTTTTAATCGGCAGGTAACTGTACAACTTAAGTGCGAAGATATAAATAGTTGGACCCAATACGTACACGTGCGCATCATTGAGCTTGAGCCTGTGGTTGTTGTGACAACTCATTTAAGTCGTGGTGAAGTGATCAGGGCTGAACATTTACGCCTTGAAATGAAACCAAAACAGTTTGTTAGAACGCAATATGTGCAAGATGAGTCTATACTTATTGGCAGTCGAATTAAGCGCAATTTGCGTGACGGTACACCAATTGTAATGAGTCAGGTTTGCATGGTTTGTAAAGGCGACAACGTGACTATTTACGCTTCACTACGAGGCCTTAGAATTAAAACGACAGGCATTGCCCTTGAAGATGGTACGTTAGACGAATTAGTGCGTGTAAAAAACAAAAAATCAGGTAAAGTATTAAATGCACGTGTGGATGGTGTCGAGTCTGTTCAGGTAAATATTTAATTTTTTATATTTATGCTAAAGTATCCGCTGTGCCTGCCGATATAAAGGCATATGTTGGGTAATGTATAGGTCAAATATTATGGTAAGCAATGTCAATAATGGTCAACAACAAACCTCTGTGTTGACAAATACCAAGCAAAAAAAGCTTGATTTACAAAAAGATAATGCTAACGCTGCTGAAGCTAAATCAGCTGCGCCAAAAGCAAGTGCAGATTCTGTAAGCTTAACACCTCAAGCTAAGCAGCTTAAATCTTTGCAAGAAAAAGCTGAGCAATCGTCTGGTTTTGACAGTAACAAAGTTGCCGAATTAAAAAAAGCAATTAGTGAAGGTAAATACCAAATTGATGCTGAAAAACTAGCGAAGAACATCGCCGCATTTGAGTTTGATGTCTATGGCTAATCATAATCATTTAATTGCCAGTAAACTAACACAACAAGTTTCTTGCTTGGAGTCTATTGCTGCGCTTTTAGATGATGAACTCAATGCAATCGCATCGAAACGTGGCGAAGGGTTAAAAAGTATTGCCCAACAGAAAATCTCTTTGCTGCAACAAATTCAAACTATCGACAAAGAAGTGCAGAAACTATCAGTCAATAATGATTCTAAAGATGACGACGTTACTGCTCTTATTAAGCAAGTGAACAGCCTACTTGCTGAATGTAAAAAGAAAAACGATGTTAACGCTCATGCTGCGCATCAAGCTCAACTAAGTGTTAAACAACTTAAAGATATCTTAATCGGTTCGCCTTCATCGATGACCTACGACCAAGGCGGCAGTGTGGTTCAAGGCGACAAAACAATTGTACATAACCTAAAAGCCTAGCAACTGATATTAAATTGAATACAAAAATAAAGCGCGATAATACCAAATTATCGCGCTTTATTTTTTAGAGCAGATTATACATTTCTGATGTTGTAACCTAGTAATAGGTTACTTTTTTAACTTCGCGTGGTTTTATTTCGCCAATATAAAGGTCATGTACGCGTTTCATATCAAGTTGTAATTCTGTTGCGTAGGTATCGCCTACTGCATAAGTTTTTATAACCTGCGCACCTTTTATGACACCTAATACCTGGCTTTGTAATTGATCGTTTTGAGCAATACTATTTTGCACTGTTGTGCCTGCGGAAATTTTTTGCCCATACACTTGCTCAGCAAGTTCACGGTAAGCTTCAAGCTTTGACGCTTTAATTGCAAGTAAGGTGCGTTGCGACTCATTGCTACTTGGTTGAGCGCTAATTGGCGCGTAACCTATTGCTTTTAGTACTGGATAATTATCAGGCTCTACATAGCGATACTCGACATGCTTGTCGAAAATACTACTGCAGCCTGTTAATGCTGTGCAGGCAACTAGCCCGCTTAATAAAAGTGCTCGCATAATTTGCTTCCGCTTAGAACTCATTTCTCGTAAATATGCACGTTTAATGCCACATCTGGTACAGTCCTTGCTCATTTACCTGTAATCTATGAGTATCAATGCTAGGTGTCAGCATGAAAGTTAAAATTATGGCAAATATAAAATGGCTTGGTTTAGTCAGTGCAATTGTTTTTTCAAACAATAGTTTAGCTCAATGGTTTGAGTCTACAGGGCATGCTACGGTCAAAAATGGTGATACTAGTCAAGCAAAATCAGCCGCAATAAAAGATGCGATAACGCAAGCTTTAGTATTCTCTGGCGCTCGAGTTTCCTCTGTACAAACCTTAGTTGACGGGGTTTTGACACAAGATCAACTAAAGATCAGTAGTCATGGTGAAATACAAAAAATTGAATTGATCAGCGAAAACCGCCATAACGACACCTATGCCATTACCCTGCGTTTAGATATTTTCCCACAAGCTGAAGAGTGCCCAGCAAATCAATACACTAAATTTATTGCAGTTACACAAAGCCAGTTGGCTAATCGTGAACAAGCTCGTATGGGCCAAATTTTTGACGTAAACAAAGCGATTAGTGAGCACCTGTATACCAGCTTAGAGAACACTCAAATGGCAGCTAAACCCACGGCTTATTATAATTTGCCGCTTAGAGTCGATCATTTCTTTACACAGCAATATGACTACAGTAATGCATTACTTGAAGAGATCACCAGCCGCAGCAATTCGCAATATGTATTGTTAAGTCGTATTCGCGACTTATCGGTCAACCATAAAATCAATAACGACTATGCTTTTTGGCAAGACGATAGTTTTAAGCGCGCATACAAAGTTGACTATGTGTTATTTGATGGCACGACATACGAAAAACTTTGGCAAAAAAGCTACCAAACAGAAGGGATTTGGCCATACAAAAAAACCGAAATTATCGATGTTTACAGCGACCGATTTTGGGCAACCGATTATGGCAAAGCCATTACCGACATAAACCAAACATTGACCTATGACTTGCAAGCAGTTATGGCTTGCTTGCCTACTCAAGGTAAAATTCTACATATTGAAAACGATAGGCTAATCATTAATCTTGGTAAAGCGCATGGTCTTGAACAAGGGCAAATACTAAATATTGCACATCATAATTACTTAACCGATGCGCAAGGTAACAAGTTGCCCCATAAGATAACCACGTTAAACCAGTTAAAAGTTACACAGCTTTATCAGCAGTCTGCGGTTGCAATAAGCATTGACCAACAGCCACTGCCAAATATTCAGATTAACGATATTGTTGAACTAGCTGGAAAAGAGCAAATGAGCTTTTAAACCTTCATGATGGCTTAGCCATTGCGCTAACAACTCTACTCCAGCAATATGTGGGTAATGCTTACGCGTTGCAATAACCACATGACGTTGCTGGTTTGGTTTCATCGTAAGGTAATTTATTCCTGCACGTGCTGTACATGCTAGTTTTGGTACAAAGGTAATGCCGTCATTCATCGCCACCAGCGCAAGTAAAGTTTCGATGCTATTACCTTTGTACTGATTAGACACTTCAACTCCTGCCGAAAAACAGAACTGTTCAGCTTGCTCTTTAAAGCAATGCCCCTCGTTTAGCATTAAAATATCGCATTCGTTTAACTCACGCAGTGCCACCTCTGTTCGGCTTGCAAGTGGGTGTTGTTCAGACACTGCCACTAAAAAATCTTCTTTATACAAAGACGAAATATGATAGCTCGCTAAATCTGGCACATCAGCGACAATCGCAATATCAATATCGCCGGCATCGAGTGCTGTCAGTATTTGTGCGGTTTGCATTTCAATGAATGAAAATTGTGTTTCGTTGAAGGCCTGCTTCATTGAAGTTAACAAGGTCGGCAATAAATAAGGCGCGATGGTAGGAATAATACCAACATTAACCTTCCCCTTGAGTGGATCGTGAGAGCTTGCCGCTAACTCTTTAAGCACCTTGGTTTGTTCAAGGATAAGAGAGATTTGACTAAGTAAACGCGTTCCTTGCGCTGTTAAAGTGACTTGTTTAGTAGAGCGATCAAATATTGTCACTCCAAGCTCTTGTTCAAGCTTTTTAATTTGTCCACTGAGAGTTGGCTGACTGACATAACAAGCATCTGCGGCTTTACGAAAGTGTTTAAACTGCGCCACCGCTTTTACATATTCAAAATCTTTTAAATTCATCGCAAACTCATCAATAGTTTTTAACTATCATAACTATAAAAATAAACGATTGGAACTATTAAGCTATGGGCGACATAATAGCACTCAACAAATCAAGAGGAATTAAAACAATGCTAAACAATATTGAAGGTCAAAAAGTACCAAACGTTACATTCGCAACCCGTGTAGACGAGCAATGGAAGTCAGTAACTACTGATGAAATTTTTAAAGGTAAAACGGTTGTGCTATTTGCATTACCCGGCGCATTTACACCAACTTGCTCATCAACTCACTTGCCACGTTACAATGAACTTGCAGGTGTGTTTAAGCAAAATGGTGTTGATGACATTGTGTGTATATCAGTAAATGATACCTTTGTAATGAATGCTTGGGCACAAAATCAAGAAGCGCAAAACATCACCCTATTACCAGATGGCAACGGCGAATTTACTGATGGCATGGGTATGCTAGTCGACAAAAACGACTTAGGATTTGGCAAACGTAGCTGGCGCTACTCGATGCTAGTGAAAGATGGCGTTATTGAAAAAATGTTCATTGAGCCACAAAAGCCAGGCGACCCATTTGAGGTATCTGACGCTGATACAATGCTTGAATATATTAACCCAGCTCAAGTAAAGCCTGAGCCAGTGAGCATTATTACTAAACCTAACTGCCCATTTTGCACAAAAGCTAAGGCATTGTTAGACAGCAAAGGTTATGTTTACGAAGAAATTATTTTAGGTAAACATGCTTCATTAACGAGTTTAAAAGCCATTTCAGGCCGTGAAACAGTACCACAAGTATTTATAGGTGGCGAGCATATAGGTGGTTCTGACGATTTAGAGAAACACTTTGCATAATTTTCAAGTTAGGGCTGCACTATGCAGCCCTTTTCAATTCAAATCCCCTCAACTTATTGATTAATTTATAGATTAAGCAACTGGTCTGCTCTCGCCATCATCCATATTTATATTCAAAATACTAACTTCTTAGTTACCAATTTGTTACATAACCAAAAGAATGAATCTAAAATGTCTGCAGCTACATGCACACAACCCGTAACGAAATTAAAATGAATTAATTGGAACATACAATGAAAAAACTACTACAAGGATTGATCCTGTCCTTGCTAAGTTTCGCTGGCCAAGCTCATGCTGCGTCAACCGGTACTATCGATCTACTCACCCACCCTGTTGGTATTATCTGCCTTGTCATTTTTATCTTCGCTTATGTACTGGTTATCCTTGAAGAAAAAATCCATCTACGTAAGTCAAAACCCGTTCTTGTTGCTGCTGGTATCATTTGGACATTAATTGCTTGGCAATACAGTGCTTACAATATGTCAGACTTGAGCACAGATGCATTTCGCCATGCATTGCTTGAGTTCTCTGAACTGATGCTATTTCTATTGGTCGCCATGACCTATATTAATGCCTTAGAAGAGCGCAGACTGTTTGATGGCCTACGTTGTTGGCTGGTTGCCAGAGGCTTTAGTTATAAACAATTATTTTGGATCAGTGGCGTACTGGCTTTTTGTATTTCTCCCATCGCCGATAACCTCACAACAGCGCTACTATTGTGTGCAGTTGTAATGAAAGTTGCCGCAAATGATAACCGCTTTATCGCCATGTCATGCATTAATATTGTGATAGCAGCCAATGCCGGCGGTGCATTCAGCCCGTTTGGAGACATTACCACGCTAATGGTTTGGCAAGCTGACGTTGTTGAATTTACAGAGTTTTTTGTATTGTTTTTACCTGCACTTGTAAGCTATATCATTCCAGCGGCGGTAATGTCTTTATTCATCAATAATAAACACCCTGATACTGTCGACGAAGATATTGAATTAAAACGCGGTGCACTACGAATCTTATGCCTGTTTTTATTAACAATTTTAACTGCCGTAGTACTAAAAACAGCCTTTGGCTTACCTCCTGTTGTAGGCATGATGATGGGTTTAGGTTACTTACAATTTTTTGGTTACTTTTTACGAGTCACCCTGCCCGGCTCGCTTGCCAGAAAACGCGCGATGGCAGAGCGTGAAGGAGATAAAGAGCGCTTGTCTCGCCTAGGTAACGTTGTTCCTTTTGATGTATTTAGCCGGGTATCACGCGCTGAGTGGGATACATTATTGTTCTTCTACGGTATTGTTATTTGCGTCGGTGGTTTAGGGTTTATAGGCTATTTAGCACTGCTTTCTGATTTACTTTATACGAATTGGTCAGCAACTGGCGCAAATATTATATTAGGCTTGATGTCAGCGGTAGTAGATAACATTCCTGTGATGTTTGCTGTTCTTCAAATGATGCCAGAGATGTCTCATGGTCAATGGCTATTGATCACCCTAACAGCTGGGATTGGCGGTAGTTTACTATCGATTGGTTCAGCTGCGGGTGTTGCACTAATGGGCCAAGCACGAGGGATTTACACATTTAATAGCCACTTAAAATGGTCGCCTGTCATTTTACTGGGTTACTTTGCTGGTGTATTTACTCATTTATACCTCAATACTGCCTATTTCGGCTAAGCCTTAAAAATGTCAAAGTTAAAACCCTGATGGTTAGTTTAGGGTTTTAACTTCAATTCTATCGACAATTAAAGGCTTACTCGTTTTAAATTCGCACCAAGAAACCAATAAATACTCATGATCTTTTTGTTTTAAAAAATCATAAATGAAGAATTTATAAACAGCATTGTCGCAATTTGTTGTATTTTTGGCGTAAAAAGTCAAGATATCACCAGTCACTTTACTTTAGTCTAGAGATCGAAACGAAGAAACTTCTTCGTGATTGATCGAGGACACACAAATGACCCAAATGAACTCTGTTGCCATGCAAAATGGTAAACTGCATGTAAAACAAATTGATATTCCAACACCAGGACCAGGACAAGTACTCGTAAAAAGCCTTGCTTGCGGTATTTGCGGTTCAGATATTCATATCACCCGCCACACGAGTGATGTATTTGATATCTATAAAAACTTGGGCATCATGGCAAACGATGCAGGTGATGACCAAGAAGTATTACTAGGTCACGAGTATGCGGCAGAAATCGTCAGCTACGGCCCAAATACCAAAGGCGAACTTGCTAAAGGCACCCGTGTAACCTCAGTGCCAATCTTACTCTCTGCCGGCGGTGCTGGCGTGGGTGTAACCCCAGGGCTGTATGGTGCCTATTCTGAATACTTTATCGTTGATGAAGCTTTGTTATTACCTATTCCTGATGCAGTACCATCAGAAGCTGCAGCCATTACAGAACCCCTTGCTGTTGGCTTGCATGCGGTAAACCGCGCACTAATGAGTAATGACGACATAGCAATCGTGGTTGGTTGTGGCCCAATTGGCCTTGCCGCAATTGCAGCACTTAGATTGCAAGGTGTTAAACATATTATTGCCTCAGACCCACAAGAGAGTAAAAAACACGTCGCTCTTGAGTTTGGTGCGACTGAATATGTCAACCCGACCCTAGATGATGAAGTAGCCAAAGCAGCAGCCCTTGCAGACAATAATAAAGTGGTTATTTTTGAATGTGCTGGTGTAAGCCGCTTATTAAACGACTACATTTTACGTGCGCCAGCAAAAGCAAAAATCGTTGTAACAGGTGTACATACCGCGCCACTAAACGTTAACTTTGCCTATGCCACAGTGAAAGAGTTAGACCTTATTTTCTCTTATTACTATCAGCCAGAAGAGTTTGCACAATCACTTGAGAACATCGCGTCAGGCAAGATCGCATGGCAAAAAATGCGTACTGGTAAAGTCGGCATAGACGGCGTACAAGGTGCGTTTGACACCCTATTTAAACCAAATGACCATATCAAAATCATCATTGAACCATGGCGCACAGGTGAGCTTGAAAAAGTAACGGGTTAATTTAGTTTAAAAACGAGCAATAACCCTGCAATTTAGAAATTAACAATCAAACGTTAATTTCTAAGCTATAAACTATAGTTCGATATCAGGGATTACAGTTGCCTGTTCAAGAAAGTGCTCACAACGTGCATTAACTATATCAAAGTAATGCTTTAAATATGACACTTGTGATTTTGAAGGGCTATCAACAAACGATATTGCCTGTTGTAAATTATTTTTAATACTTGTCGCTATTTTAGTTAGATGGCTTTGTAGTAACTTTTTTGAAATTCCATTTTCATCTGCAAAGTCAACTAACTGATAGGCATTAATTGCATCTGGGTCAAACTCATCTCCTATACTCATAGCTAGATCCTGTTCAAACTCTGGATACATTTTAACGTTTACTAAATCATAAAATGGCGCAGGGGTTAGACCTGATTTTTGCACAAAAAAGCTAAAGTTTTTGCCATGTGCATCTGAATTGTAGATGCAAAGATTAAATAACGCCCACTTTAAAATTTCAATTTTTGCCGCTATAGGGTTTTCGCAAAGTTTAGATAGCGCAAACAATTTTTCAAAGCTTGCACCATCACGAATGTGACGAACATCTCGCTGCTTACCTAAATTTCTTTCGTACTTTTTATCAACCCCTAAATTACAAGCTTGGCATGCATCAATCATATGCCTGCGCTTTACATTTTCAGGGCTAAACAATTTTCTATCGAATCTTTCTACAAGTAATGCAGGGTGGTGATCAAAATATTTAAGTTCAACATCTGCAACACTTAGCCCAGCCAGTTTTGCAAGTTTCATTGTTACAAATTCATTTATAACAAGATGTTGCTGATTATTCTTTTCAAACTTAATAATATGGGTAGAACAAAGGTCTCCTTCACCAAAACCTAACTTGCCATCAACTGACAATACATTTAATTTTGATTGAACACCTGCTACTGACAATCTTGGTTTGCCGTCCCAGACTTCCAAATGCCAAAATTGAGGATCAGATAACTTTTTGATCAGTTCAGCATCACTAATAGCGATAAAGTTACTTTTTACTTTATCGTTTAAAGCACCTTCAGGTAAAAACATCATAGCCCCAGAGGTATCTTTACCAATTCCACCGATCTGAGCAAATACATTCGTCCGTGATACCCCTAAGTAATCTATTAAATAATCTAGACCCTTATTTTCGGGTAGTAAGTTTTGTAAAAAACGTCTGATATTGACAGAAGGTATGTCATGTCCAAAAGGTAAATGAGGAGATATTGGAAAGCCCTCATCCACCCACTCTTGTTGATAACTCAATGATAAATTATCGCTTTCTCTAGAAAGATGTAATTTACCAACCAGCTTTTGGCTATAAATTATATCGAGCGTATATCTATCAGACCCAGACGTCATTCTCATCCTCCAGCGGTGAGTTAGCTGTGCTATCACTTTGCCATGGCTCAATTGATATCTTTACGCCTAATGCCGAGACAACTTTCATTAACGAGGCTACTTTTACATCAGCACTACCTTGTTCAATATTTATGTATGTCTGCTTTGATATACCCGAAAGTAATGCAGCGTCAGTTTGCGTGATATTGCTTTGTGTTCTCTTCGCTTTAATAACGTCACCAAGCAAAGAAGGTGTGAACGCCCTACTTAAATCTGGAGATTTACTCGCTTTAACTTTCTTTGCCATCACAATCTCAATTTGAACAATGCTTCTATTAAAGTCTAATCTATCAGACTTTAATTTCAACCTACACCATAAAATCAAATAAAGTCTACTTAAAAGGACTTTTACAGTTATAAGACTTAAAAGTCAAAATAAAGTCCAATACAGTAGACTTTATATGTAAATAATTACAATACCTCTATTAAAGTCTGCTTTGATAGACTTTAAAAATTTTCAGTATTACTTTGGTCATTAATAATTACATTTATGGTGAAATTATTGGGGGTGATATTCAAAAAGTGAGATTTGGTAGCCCCTACAGGTGTGGATTTACGCCTATTTATGCGGGTTTGGGACGGTTTAAGCAGTTAATTTTGTTCAGTTTTACACTTTTTTTTACACCTTAATCTAATGTAAAAAATGGTGTAAAGATGCAACATACAACTTTCTCATTCACAGAAAAAAGAGTGCAAAACCTTGCCTCAGAATCTAGAACTAAAACTTACTCTGACACAAAGGTGCCTAACCTAAAGTTAACAGTCACTAGCAAAGGCACTAAAACCTATTATGTTCGTTTTAAAGTACAGAACAAGTCAAAAATGATAAAGCTTGGCTCTGCTAAGTACCTCCAACTTGATGATGCGCGATTAAGAGCAGTTGAGTACCTCAACTCAGTTCATAAGGAAAAATGGCAAATTGAGCCTAACCTAACTTCCGAAGTAAATAACTCTGATAATCGTTTTTCCGTAAATGATGCATTTAATGCATATTATGACAACCACTTAAAATATAAACGTCGTCATGGGAAAAGTCGTCATACCTTAGAAACGGCTTATGTTAAGCACCTAGCTAGTGATTTAGCTAAAATGAAGGTCGCGCAATTAAATAGAAAATGGCTCGCAAAATACTTTAAAAAGCTGCTAAATGAAAAAGGCGCAACAATTCACAACAAGTGCGTCAGCGTAATTAAGGCAATGTTTAATTACTGCCTAGATTATGAAGAAGATTTTCCACTGGAGCATAACCCCGCGCAAAGCCTAAAGAAAGAAGAGGAGATCTCACGAGAGCGCTTTCTAACATTAGAAGAAGCCAGACTGCTCTTGGCTACAATGGATACTCATGAACACCATTCATATACCGATATTTTTAAACTCGCCCTTTTTACCGGAGCCAGAATAAGTAATGTGAGATCTATGCGGTGGGAAGAAGTTAATTTTGAATTAGCTTGTTGGATAGTTCCTGCAATTAAAACCAAATCCTCAAAAACATACCACCTACCCTTGTGTGATCAAGCTTTAACAATTCTTACTAAAAGAAAACTAGAATTGAGCAAAACAAGCGATTTTGTTTTCCCAAGCAAATCATCTAAAAGTGGCTATATGATGGGTGGAGACACATTATGGAAAGAAATAATAACAGCAGCAGGCCTCTATTCTGTAGATAAAAATAGAAGACTAAGGAAACATGACTTAAGAAGAACCTTCGCAACATGGCAAGCTTTAAAAGGCACTGATATTAATATCATCAGTAAAACGCTAGGCCACAGTGATATAAAGGTCACGCAAATTTATGCCCGTATAAATCTTGAAAAAGCTTCTGAGTCAGTACAAAGAGCGTTTGAGGATTTATAATTTGTGTAATAGTACAACAAAATTATTGATTGATAATAAGTATTTTTTACTTTGACTGCCGTGACAAATCTTAGCCACAATAGTAAAAATAGTCACAATTTTTAATATAAGTCAGATGAAGTACACACTTCTAAAACACGAGTTTAGGCCAAACCCAGATGCTGGTACAGCCGCAATCAGCGGCTTGTCCGCTGCAACTCTTTTTTAGCTATCTCCTGCTCTAAGTCATATAACTGCGTACTTACCTTATCGGATAATACTTTATAGTCTTCTGTGACTTGCTCTTGACTTTTATTGGCAAGAAAAAACAAAGAGTCAGACATTGACTTGAGTAATGAAATTATAGGATCTTGAGCGTTAAGCTTGTTATCTTTAGACCAGCGATCAATAGCTTTCTCTGTCAAACTCAATAAAAACTCCATAAATAACCCAGATCCATTAACGATTTTGAGTGCATCTCTCTGAGCACTAATTCTGTTATTAAATTCACTCATAAATATCATTCTTCATTATTTTTAATACTCCCTTCATCCATGAATCTATTTCATCTAAAGATTTTTTTGCTTGACCTATTTCAACACTATTTAAAATTTCACCTACCCCTCTTGTGCAAAGCACTCTGGATCTTTCTAACAAACTATATGTTGAGGCATCAATAGTAATACTGTGGTTACCTATATTGCGAGCTGAATTACGAGAAAAATTTGGAGTTAATTTGCTGTGTAATGAATAACATGTTGCAAAATTCCTTACCGCTAAAAATACAGATGACAGGTCAAATATCTCAGTAAGATCTGAACTATCTATAGAATTTTTTGCAGATAAAAATATTTCATAAAATTTTTCACAATCTTCAACTCCTGATTTATAGCAGTTCGGTTCCCCTATGCTCTTAAGGAAGTCAATATCATCTTGTGAGTAAACCAGCTTAGACTCCAAAAAAAGATGCCAAGCAAAAGGATTTCCTTGATTCCAAAGGTCATTTATTCTCCCATATGAATAAACTGAATAATCACTTGGGTTAAATCTCGAGTCAGAATCACTAACAATGGCAAGCATATCGATATCTGATGAGGTATCAACTTCACCACGGCAAACAGAGCCAAATGCGTATATATGCACTCTTACCGCCTATTAAAACGCTTAATAATAATGGACATAAAGAAGCCGAACATAATTAACCTAATCAGGAAGATTACAGTTATATAATACGTTGGGTACTCTGATGGTTTCAATACTCCAAGAAATAGTTGCGGCGAAATAAGTAACGCATCAATGTATGATTTGACTAGGCTCTTGTCATCAAAGCCAATGACATGAATACCTGCGATGAATAGCAAAACCATTAAAACGGCGCGAAACAGTTTCCAAGTTGACTCGCCATTACCCCATATTAAATCCAATAGTTTAAACTCTAGCCATTCTCCAAAAACCTTTATTCGATCAAGACCTTTGTATTTTTTCCGATAGTAAGACTCTTTTGAATTCCATGCCTTATGGAGGTGCTCTTCTGTTGCTTGCAGTTCAATACTAATAGCTTTATTTGCAGACTTAGCATCGCCAATTTGTTGGTAATTCATACGTAATGAGCGCGCAAATTTAAGTTTTAGATTCTCTGGGCCTGGACAACCAACATCAAGAATATCGTTATCTACATTAGTTTTATCAAAAGATGCATAGTCAAACTTACATCCGTTAAAACTACAACCTGCAAGATTGCTATTAATGAACCTACAGCCAGTAAAGTCGCAATCCTCGAAACTACAATTCCTTAAGTAAGCTGTGTCAAAAATACAATAACGAAAATCAACATTTTTGAATGACACCTTCAATGCAACAAGTCGTTCGAACAATTTATTAATGAACTTCTCGTCCCTTAAAGGAGAGTCAATTATTTTGTCGGACAACTTTTCTCTTCCGCTATTTTTTAACATTCTTCCCTCTATGACAGTGGCTTAATATTTTCTCGTGGTGAATAACATGAGAGGCAATAAGGTAGTTGGCTAAAATTAGCGACGGAGAAGCTAAAGCCAACTATTTTTGCCCTTTTAAACGACTTGTTAGCAGTCTATTCCTCAGGTGTTTCTTCTAAAATATTAGCTTCAGCAATTAGCCTTAATTCATCTATACTTTCAATTAAACTAAAAAACTTTTCTTCTGCGTGCTCGGCCACTTTTAATTGGACATCACCACTACTTGGGGAAATTACACTATTAACTTGCGTTAAGAAATCAGTTAACGAATCAATGAAATTATTAATATCTTGCACTTCATCTGTACTGAAAAAACGAGCACGTTGATTCATAACGGTCTTAAACCAATTAACTTCTTTGTTCAATATCTTAGAATCATGGCGATAACCAAACTCAATTACTCTCTCTGCTTGTTTAGTTAAAAATCTCATGTTTCGCAGGGTAAGTATGCGATTATTAGTCGATTTATCATTGGACTTTATAATCCAATCAATAAGTCTCACACCAAACCAAATGCCTATTAGTTCTGTAGATAGGTTACCCCAAACTCCTGAAAATTTTTCAGGGATATTTGAAAATAATTGGTCCGAATAGATATAAACAACGGTACTAACTACTGCGAAAACACCGAATAAATCAACGTAAACTAAATACTTCTTATAATTCACCTAACTCCCCTTGGCTGCTAAAATTTTAGAATCTATAAGACACTTAGCTTGTGATTCAAAATCGCTTGCTGGACTGAGCAGCAAACCGTTAGATATATCAGAGTTCATGTGCTTTTTAGAGGCTCAAGCTCACCTAGTTAGCTTAATAAGCTTAGCTATTATTTAAGCTTTCCCTGCATTGCTCAGCGTTTATTATTATTCCATTACACCTAACTCTAGTTAAATAAGCAACTATATTTTATACATGTACAGAGATTACTAACCCTATCAATTAAGCCAGTTAAATAATTGATTTTATGAAGCAACACTAGCTTAAGTTTAATCTTTACAAATAGTCGGTTACCGCTCTAAAACCAATTACTGAGATAAATAACGCCTAATCAAGTGTGCCATAGACGCAACCTTGATTTACTTGATAGGCAGTTTTAACCTAAATTTTTTGAACGCATGATGACACAAGATAGTTCATAGGCGAACTTTTAGAAAAGTAATTAAGAGCATAGTTTCTCTCACTTGTTTGTAATGTTCTAGAGCCTATTGCTGATGACCATGAAAGCCAATCTGACTGCCCCGTTTTTAAATAGTCATCTCTAATTTCTTTGAGGCCATAACCCTGTTCTGGAATCTCAAGTATTTTTGCTCTTGAAATTTTAAAGTCTACTGATAATTCAAAAACCTTAATTAAAGATTCTCCATATAACTTTTTACCTTGCAAATAGTCTTCTAATATTGCACCTAACCAAAATAACTGGTATTCGAGAAAGCTGTTCTCACTATTAAGATATTCATTAATTATCTCAGACAGAGCGTTTTTATCTTCAATTCCAGCGCATACAGAATGTATATGCTTAATTAGGTTTGGATATTTAGTTAATAAAATAGGTAATAACTCAAGTAAACTATCGCTATGTAACCTCAAAAAACCTAAAATTAAATCTGCATCTGACTCTTCTAAATCATCTTCCTTCAATAAGGTTAATAAACTATCAACTTGATCTTTGCTTAAAGGTATATCTTCCTCTGTTTGAGTTTCAATTAATTCAACCCCTGAGGCGGTATGGACTTCTTCATAGCCTGTTACGATTTCTTTAAGTGATTGTCGTATACCACTTAATGTTGCCTGTAAATTACCAACTTTGTTGTCATAGTAAGTTTTACTTGGGTTAATATTTAAAGCAAATTTTCCAAGTAGCTGTTGTATCTTGATAAAGTCTTGTTTTAAAACATCCGGATTATTATCAAATAAGGTAAAGTCATCCATAAACCTTATTATTTGGGAAGATTTCAATGTTCCTGTTAAATCTATAAACTTTAAAAATTCATTACCTATCATTTTGCAGGGATAAATCCCATGAGGTAAGAAGTCAACACTTCTTCCTGAGTTGATTTCTCTAAAAAACTTTCCTGCTGCATTACTATCAGTTTCAGAAACAGCACTTTTTCCAGCAAACCAATGAGACAAATCGTGGTGGTATATACTATTAAAGTATGAGGCTACATCAAATTGAATATTGTGTTGGTAACATGAAGTACATTCATTTAAGTGATTTTTATATTCTGCATATGCTACATGGACGGGTATAGTAACTCCGTTCACTATTCTGTACCCAAAGCTACGGCGAGCTTCGCTCACTTGTTTTCTAAATATTGATTTATTCCGAAACACTAAATCATAAATAAAATATTCAGCTACCGGATCAAGCTTCACAGTTCTTCTTAAGTGACCTCGTGGTTTTGTAGCATACACTTTTTGCTGCGAAAGAAAGTTATCACCATTATGACTTTCACTTAAAACTTTTTGATAAATGTAATCAGAAAGCTCATTTCCATGATATTGAGCCATTATCAAGTTAGTTTTTAGAGGAAATAATGTAGAGTTAAAATCCTTTTTTATAAAATCGAACGTACTTGTCATACTTTATCATCAAACTCCGAAAGCTGGCTAATAATTTAATGGTGTGCTCATCGCGCACATTCCTGCTGACTTAACGCTATTTTATCTACTTTACACTGTTTTAACAAATAACCTAATGTATTAATACCACAAAGTTTTTAAACTTTTAAGTCAAGTGAAATGGAACAATATGCTCACGTCGCTCCTTTGCTTGAATGTATGAAAACGGTATAGTTTGCTCAATCAATTAGCTATTATATTTAGATAATATCCATGACTTATTTTCGCTCTAAGCCACCCTTTAAAGTAACGACTTTAGAAGACAGCTTAGAGCGAAAAGTAAATAAGTATTTATGATCAACTGCTTAATAAACAGAGCATATTGAATCAATAATGGGATTTGAACACAAAAAAAGCCCACTGATGTGGGCTTTGGTAGGTCTAACTACTAGGACAAAAATATGTAATTCTTTGCTTACGTAAACAAAGCTTTGCTTGATCTAAAAATCTGTATTATCACTGATACCTGCATCATCAAATCCCCAGTCAGTCGCACCGTGGTCGTCATCAAACGTTATGAGTCCGCCTTCATCCGATAACATGAAGCTATGGTCTGTGTGATTTACATGGCATTCATCAGTACTCGATATTGACTCTGACAAAGCTAAGTTGTCATTAATATCAATTAACGATACAGGCTCTGTGAGGGGGTCTGAAATATCGCTTTCAGTTGAAAGCACGCATGCAGTTGCAAGCACGCATGCAGTTGCAGCAGCCATATCTATCTGCGCTGATAAGTTTAAAGGGTTGGTCAGTATGTCATCACATACATCAATTGGGGTTATTTGTGTGTCTATATCTTCTTCTATAAACGGCTCTACAGAGCAATGGCCGAATAGTTTTAAACTTAGTAACTCTGTCATAATTGCACCTTAAATTTCGCTTTGGCGCTATTTGACTTTAAGAATTTAAAACGCATTTGCAAACATATTTTTATAAAAACTTTTATCGACTAAAAAGTTTCCAAAGATAAAAAGTGTTGACTGCTTTTATCTATGGCTTTGTTTCTCGTGCAGCGCTAAACACCAGCCTGTTTACGGTTCAACCACAGTTAATGCTGTGCAGGCAAACCATCTTATCTATCTCATAACTCGTTCTCCTTGGCTCTTTGTAGAGCTTGTTTATTAATAAAAGCAAAGATACTCGTCCCGCTACAATTCGAGATTTTGTATCTATTTTTTGTCAACGAGATAATCGTACACGCATTATCAAAGATTAATAAAAGTAGATTATGCAGAAAGTGTTCTGCTGTTAATTACAAAGCGAAGCGCCATCTCGCATCAAAGCAACCGCTTTGACTGCAATAAAAGCTGTTGTGAAACAACTCAATAAATCGCGTAGTAAGAATAATTGCGAAGCCAATTTTCGAGCGCAGCAGCGCATGTCCGACTGTGGCGGACTAACCCCGCTTTTGTTTTTGTGGAGCAAAAATTTACTGTGTAATAGCGAAGCAATGAAACAGTAAACCTAAAAGTGAGGACACGAACGACTGCCAGCGTTACAAGCAACATGATTTATCAATGCGCGGCCTGGCATGGCTAAAGGGGGGTTAGTGCGGCGCAAGCCGGACATGCGCTAAGCGTCAACCCTAGAAGCGAACGCTTCGTAGAGCTAGCTCGTTGACGAATGTCAACATGAGAGCTAGCGTGGGTTGTAAGCGTTTAATCGCAAAGTGAAACCTTTGAGATTAATGAAGTGAAACTTCATATTTAGTTTATCTGTAAGTATTTTCATTAGGTGTACTGAAGCGAATGCTTCTCCTAATGAAAAGCCGATAATTTATCGCTATTTTAGCAAAGTTCGTATCACTCAAACCTTCATATCTCCAAGTAAACAAATCACGAAGGAGATAAAAATGACGATAAATAAAGATGCTTCAGGTATTACCAACAGTAATGTATACCTGCCCAACTTTGACATCGATATGCATTACAAAAAATATAAAAACCGACGACAACAAGGCCAGGTAAAACTAGAGTGGACAATAAAACATGCAATGCGGTTTGGATTTGTATCGGCGATTGTGTGTGCAGAAGTATGGCAAACAAGTAGAGCAAAGACGTTAGAGTTTTTAAACAAGCTCGTCGATATGGGGTTACTTCAAGCAGCTAAAACAATTCGCGCGGCAGATGGTCGCGTCTATGTATTATCATACGCAGGCGCTCAGTATGCGCGAGAGTTAACACAAATTGACTTCCCTTTTCGCTCAACATCAGAGCCAATACACCAAGTGAATCAAAATTCAATTATGCATGACAGCATTTTAAGCTTAGTTCTTTCGCTCGGTATTCAAAATAGTAATACCGATGGCACACCGAACCCGCTATGGAAAGCCTATTTGACGGAGTTAGAGTTTAAACGCCTTTTTCCAGCAAATGATGTAAAAAACGTTGATGCATTAGTATTGCTAAACAATAACGAAGTCGCCGCAGTTGAAATAGAGCACTCATTCAAGCGAAAACAACAACATGAGCAAAGCATTTTAAAATTTAAAAGCGCACTATTTGGTGAGCAGAAGTTATATGACAAAGTCTTTCTCATAGTAGCATCAACAAAAATTCAACAAGACACACAGCGCTTCTACAAGCAGCTACTCAATGAAATGCCAACACGGTATGACAAGAAATCAAAACAACCCCAGCTAACTGAGAGAGAAGCTGAGATACTGAAAGAAAAAACAATTATAAGAACAAAATTTATCAATGTAATTACTGATAAATTTTATTCTTGATTAAATAAATATAACTATCTTAAAAAATTTTGCTGTAATGGTACAGCTTAACGGCGCGATAGTGTTCTTAAGCAAAAAAACACGATTCTCTATCTATGGTTTATTATAGCCCGGAGCTAACAGAGCATTTTCTACATCATATAAGGTTTCTGGGTTTTTCAAGTAAAGCTGATATTGCTTTCCATCTAAACTATGATCTGTTGAAGAATCAACATTCCACATTCTTAACCAATACCCAGCTACAGCAGCCCTAACCTGTATGGTTAATTGCCCATTTTCCATTCCATACTCATACTCTAGCGCTTTTTTATTATTTAAATTCTTTAGACTTGGGTGAGGTATCAGTTCTAATCTAACCATGCGGTTCCATTGATGATCAGCATCGTAAGTCTCTTCTGGAAGTACCTTACTATCAATATGCTTAATACTCATTATTCGACCAATAACGAAGTCCCAGAACCGACCTCTCTCTTTATCGTAAGAACGAATGTGCCACCTAGTACCATTATCAACGAATGAGTGTGGAACTATTTCTGTTGTTTCTACTCCTCTAGAAGCTGCACAATATTCAATAAGCACAGCCTCACCATTTGCAACTGCTCTAGTTAGGTGGGCTAATACATCAATGGAAGGCGCTGAAATACGCGGCACCCCTAGCACACCACCAGAGTGAGTTATACCGATACTTTGTGCAAATTCTGAATTTCTCAGTATTGATAATGCAGTATTTCGCTCAATTGGAAAAATAGGATTAAAACCACCCAGCTCGATAACCCACTTCTTAGTACTCTTATCCAAACTCATATTTCCAGGAGCTAAGTCATTATATGCTTTTAGATCTCTCGTGGCCGCAGGCATGCTAGTTTCAAATTTATCAACAATATCTTTACGAATAATCCAACCTCTAAACAAAAGAGTAAGCTCAATAAACCTTAACCTCTCTTTCACTGAGTGAGATTTTGTTTCTAATTCTGACATGTTCCTCTCCCTTTCAAAATTATAATTATCATGATAACTGATATTTTTTATATCGCAAACTAATTTAAAAGATCATTTGACATGATCAAAATGATCATGTAGCTTACTTAATGATCAATAATGATCTTAATTAGTGCTCAATAGATGAGAGGTAATATTACTATGGCAAAAAATGGAAAATCTGGCGATAACCGACGTCATGGAGCTGTCCGGAGCAGATCACAAACTCAAACACCGAGCGGGCATTGGGTAAAGAGAGATTCTGCGACAGGTCAATTTATGGATGTGAAAACATCTGACAAGACACCTTTTCGAGGTGTTAGAAAAGAAAAATAGGCAATGGTAAAAACCATTGCCTATTTTCTGTGAAACGTGAAACAAAGTATCCGTTTAATACTTGTTTCGGGCACTAGGTAAGAGGACTCATGCCTCATAGTTATGCCATTACATCCTGCAAGATGTCGTAAAAGCATAACGACTGTCGTTTCACATTACAAGAGATTCCTCTCAAATCAACTTGGAGGACTTCGCATGGCTAAACAAAAATTAGTTCATGTAATGTCTTATCCTCGATTTCGCTTTGGGCGCTGGGAGCAAGTTTGCTCTCACTGGCGCTCAAGATAATCGTGGATAGAACTTGTATGGGAGACAGTGCCAGCCCTGAATGGCACTCTTAATTAATTTAAATTAATTGGAGTAATTGTTATGCCTAACAATAACCCGAACCATGATATTCATGGACAAAATAAAGAGTTTGTGATCATCGTAAATGGTCGCCCAAAAACTGTTACCGAAAAGTTCCTGTCATTTGTTGACGTTGTAAAACTAGCCTTTGGTGATTTTGTTGATAATAGCAGCAGAATTTATACCATGACCTTTAAAAAGGGAGTCGATAAACGAGAAGGTTCTATGGTCATGGGTGATAAAGTCAGAATTAAGAGCGGGGTGATCTTCAATGTCACAGCAACTGATAAATCTTAGTTCCGACTTAAAGCGCCTTCAAAATGAAGGCTACGAGTTAACAATACAAAATGGTCATGTCCTATTAAGTAATGTGCCATACGTGAATAGTCAAAAAGAAGTTAAGTTCGGCACTCTTGTGTCGGACTTAACCTTAAATGGCAATGTTACCAAAAGACCATCAACTCACGTTATACACTTTATTGGAGAACAGCCATGTAATGCTGACGGATCCGAGATTCAACAGATCATCCATATAAAGAACAATACGCCATTAACGGGCAATTTAGTCGCAAATCGTTCATTCTCAAATAAACCAAATGGCGGGTATAGCGATTACTATCACAAGTTTACACAATATGTATCTATATTACAGAACCCAGCACAGGCAATATCGCCAGCAGTGTCTGCACAAACCTATAAACCCATTGAGTCTTACTCTGATGATGACATTTTCAAGTACATTGACACCAACTCTTGCAGAGCAGGTATAACAGCTGTATCTGCAAAGCTTGAAAGTCAGCGTATCGGAATTGTTGGGTTGGGTGGCACAGGGTCTTACATTTTAGATTTCGTATCTAAAACTCCAGTGAGTGAAATTCACCTTATTGATGGAGATGAATACTGCCAGCACAATGCATTTCGTTCACCTGGCTCTACATCTTTAGATGAATTGAATCTGCTCAGGTTTAAAGTAGAGCATCACAAACAACGCTATGATTCCATGCGTAATGGCATTTTTGCTCACCCAGATTATCTTACAGAGCAAAATCTGCACCTTATAGAAGAGTTGGATTTTGTGTTTATTTGTATTGATAGTGGTTCAGCCAAAAAAGAAATTTTTAAGTTCCTTAAATCTAAATCGATCCCCTTTATTGATGTTGGTTTAGGAATTCAGTTAGTTGACGAAAAACTAACAGGGATAGTTAGAACGACTCTCTGCACTACTGACAGACACGAGCATCTTTCAAGTATTGTGTCACTCAGTGATGCAAACGAAGATGATTACTCCAGCAATATCCAAATTGCAGAGCTAAATGGGCTTAACGCAGCCTTTGCTGTGATAAAGTGGAAGAAATTATTAGGCTTCTATCATGATCATAATGGAGAGCATAATTCAACCTATACGATTAATGCGAATATGCTTTTAGGGGATGAAGAAGATGAAGATGCAGCATAAATTTGTTGATTATGTGCCGGAAAATATACAATCCACCACATTGTATATTTCATTGGAGTACGGTACAGCCGTCCATAAATGTTGCTGCGGATGCGGTGAGGAAGTAGTTACGCCACTTTCTCCTTCTGACTGGAAACTTATTTTTGACGGTAATAGTATTTCTTTAAAGCCTTCAATTGGTAATTGGTCTTTTAAGTGCCGCTCACATTACTTCATTACAAAAAGCCGTGTAGTTTGGTGTAACGATACAGGCTTACAAATGATTGAAAATACCTGCAACTCAACTATTAATGAAAACTCTAAATTATCCTTATTTGATAAACTTAAAAATTGGTGGAGTAACCTTAAACGATAAGCTGCTTTATCAATCTTCATAAGAAAAGCGCCCACTGGGCGCTAAATATTACAAGTACTTTTCTCTTAGACTCGATTCTACATAGCCTAAAATTTCTGCAAATATGAATGCGATAATAAGTCGTGCATATCCATCGATTCCCGAAAATAAGTAACTTGATGCAGCTTTGTAGATGGAAAAATAGTCCACGACCCAAAATCCAACCGCAATAACCACAGATATATAAATTACATTCACGATAACTCGAACTAAATCTAGAACGAACTTTAAGCGTATTGTCTTCACACAGTTTCTCCTGTTTTATGTACTGTGCAAATACATAAGTTTGGTCGATGAGAAATCTAAAGAGAAAAGCAGGCACACTGTGCCTGCTTCTCTCTTTTATTGCTCTGCCATTCATCTGAGTTTGCTGCAACGCATTCGTGCAACTCACACAGCTAACTCTCCCTACAGTTAACTCTTATCGCAAACCGCTTATATATGCGAGCTGACTTCCTAAAGAAGCCAAGTCTAGGTCCTCCGCCAGGGTGCGGTGGTAACGACATTTGCTAAGTGATGATTGAGCGTCCTGCTTATTTCAGTATGTCTCGCACTATTAAGTAAGAAATAAACAAGCAAAATAAGTGTGTTTATTACCAGTTTAGTAAAGTGAATTCTGGTTTACTATCTTGCTAGCGCCGCCATTTTGTACTTGAGTTAGCATGTGATGGATAGTAGAAATGACATTGCTATTGTTCTAAGAACATATAGTGAAATCATGCTGAAATTGCGATGTGTTATAGTTAATTACTAGCAAATGTAGCTAGCTATATTTTTACTCGCTTTGAATAGGAGAAGTACTATGAATTTTCAGATTGAATACTTAACTTTTTTGGTCCCCCTATCAATGATGATTGGCGGCGCTATTTGGGTATATCTAGATAATAAAAAAGCGAGTGCCAACGAATAGTGTCATTGCAAGTAAGGGCATGACGCTATCTGGTAGTAATATGTTCTAGAAAAAGCGACTCTTTCGAGTCGCTTGAATTAACCATCATTTTCAATGATTGTGTTCCAATGCCACTGCGCTAATTCGAAGAACAAATCAGGCGGCAGTAGAAAGAACTGTTCAAATTCATCAGCCCAGAGCTCGCAGAAATCTTTTATTTGGTCAATGTACAAGATAAGTATGCAATACATACCGCTCCCTTCAAGATACTGACTTTCAAGACTGCTCTCTCGAGCAATTGACTTACTAACACTGACCCCGACGACTTTTCCAACATCATCACGATGAACGTAAATGTACTGCGAAAAGTCTAACTCAAGCCTGCCTTCGTTAGTGACATTTGCAAGCCAAAGGCTCGTCGATGCGTCTTGAAAAGGTGACTTTGACTCTCTTGTGTACTTTCTGACAATTTGAAGTTTTGTTTGGCTCATATTTATCTCCTGTTTGTACTTAAAGATAAATATGTTCACTGCAAGCGAATTAATACGAGTTATCGAAATCAAATTCCAACTGACGTTCATCAACAAAGCCTTCACTATCACCAGCGTCATTACTCATTAATAAGTTAGTGTTGCTGCAAAGTAGTAATAATAGTGACCTTAGAAGAGATAACTGTTCATAGCTAAAACTAATTTTGTAGCTACTCGAAAAGCAGTAAAATAGCAGCTTCTCTACATCAAAATTATCTTCCGTAAAGTTTAGGTCATAAATAGCGTCATACTCTTGATAAAGACACTGGCTAACTTTCTCTAAAAAATCGGCTGCTACAGCTGCATTAAATTTGTCATTTTGCATTTCGTTTACTCCGGGTAATTAAAATTACAAATAAGAAGCGGCAGACCATGCAAATTTTGCACAAGTAGCTCGTATTTATTTTCGAAGACAAACTTTTTGGAGATGAATATGACTAACTCAAACGTTGTGGAACTATTTCAGAAGCGACCTGCAGTTGCTAATGATGAAGAATATATTGCTTTATATGAACAAAATGATGGCTACATATATTACGTAAGAAACTATTTAGCCCAGCAAGAGTTTATAGTCGTTAGCGATTCTTTTATGCAGGCGTTACCTGAAGAGATGCGCCCTGCTACGAACGTGTTTTTCAGTTGTAATTTCTACTTATTGAAACAGTTCAAGCGAGATGTGCAATCGCATATTCAAAACACTGGACAATTTTTATATTTTTATCACTTGTTTGATAAATCAGTTAACGCGTTTTTTGACTCGTTATAACTTAAAGCCAGCTCTGCTGGCTTTTTCATATGACTGTACCAGTCAAATTTATAAAAAATTTTTGTACGCCATTTTCAAAAATCTTAAAAAAAACAAAAAAGTGATCTTTGTTTATCATATAGGCTCTTATTTGATTTGAGCTAGATATGTATAAGACTATTTCAGAAAAGCATGAGCATTCATTGGAGATTGTTAATCAATCTCTGATGAACTGTGATTGTCGATCTGAAAAGTTAAATAACTCGTGGATTACTTTTGAAGAGTTCATTGCCCAGAATAAAGGCTTACCACACGAGTTCATCGAAACAGCTCTCAAAATGAAAGATCTTAATGGTCAAAATCTAATACCACGCCTTCACTTTGGAGATACAATTTATGTAAGTGCAGATTCTAGTGAAAGGTTAATGAGTTTTGCGTTAAATGAATCAAGTTCTACATATACACACAGAAAAGCTGATAAAAAATCAGAGACAATCTCGAATTTTACAGGTGTAAAAGAAAATGAATATTCAAAAATAGAAAAGCTTGAAAAACTAAACAAGATACAACAAACGCATAATATTAAAACCATTAGTATTTGTGAGATTAAAAAAGCTTATGACAAAATTGGGAAAAACTCCCAACCAAAAGCAATAGCTGGTTACAAAGGCCTGTATATCAGCAGTTCAAAGTCTAAAATCATTTTTAAGCTAAGAAGTAATAAAAACGAGACTCCATTTAAACTTACTGCATTTTCTTTGGGTTACTCTATTAGAGATGAAGATATAGATACGATAAAAAAAGCACATGCTCGTTTTCGAAATCGCCTCGAAGCAAACATGTTCTGGAAAGATTTGAATTACCTTATCAATGGTACGTATTTTGAGATAAATACCTTTGAAGAGTTACTGACTTTTTATATGTCGAAAGTTAGAGGCTCTTACAAACAAAAAGTAAATCGAATAATGAAAAAATACTTCAGCGGCAACTATGGGGCAAGAAAATTATCGAGCTACTGTGTCGAATCTTTTGAGACTGACTTTCTTAATCGCCAAGTCTCCAACCGACAGAGATCTGATAGAAATGAAATAATAAAAATTATTAGTGCTGCGATAAATAAAGCCAAAGGTCAAATAAATGTCAAAGTAGATGTTCAAACATTGATAGGACCTCGCGCTCGCTCTAGAACTGCTACATCAGACAATAAGCCGCCTATGTTATCAACGCTATGTCTGTATATTTATCATGCTTATAAACTAGACCACAAAGAACTTGGGTTAGAGTTAATAATACAATATATGTGTTCTTTGAGAGTCGCAGCGACAGATGCTCTAGAGTGGGCGCAAGTTCATCTGGATCGTAAATTCATAGAACTACCGCAAGAGAAAAGTAAAACAGATTATAAGAAGCATCCGATTCCTCAAGTTCTTGCTAGTATTTTGAGAGCAGAGAAAGAAAAACAATCAGCTAATAGCTCTTTGGCAATAGGTACTCGCAAATATGTGTTTGAAAGCAAAAAAAGAAAGGGGCAATGCATAAGTAACCTTGATAATAGTTTTAATACTGTAAAAGAGCATTTAATTAAAAACGCTGATGTCTATAAATTTAGTGAAGAACAATTAGAAGATATAAAAAACTTTACTAGGCATCAAACTAGAGACTTAGTTGAGAGCGAGCTGCTAAAAGTAGGTGCATCTGACGCTCAAAAAGAAAAATGCTTAGGCCGAGCACCTAGTGATGTTGGTATTGCCTATGCAGATCTAAGCATAGACACTCTTTCCAAGCTAAAAGATAAAATGGTAGAGAACTTACAAGCTGAATTTCCGAAAATTAGGGCTTTGTTTAAGTACCTTATTGAAAGTAAAGAAGGCTATGTGCTAGAGTCTTGGGTGTAAAAAAAGGTGTAAAAAAAACAAAACAACCCAATAAAAAACATATAATACAATGAGTTAACAGATTTATTGGTAGCCCCTACAGGAATCGAACCTGTAACTGCCCCTTAGGAGGGGGCCGTTATATCCATTTAACTAAGAGGCCACTCAAAAGCTGAGGTAAAGCTTGTAGCTTGTAGCTTGTAGCTTGTAGCTTGTAGCTTGTAGCTTGTAGCTTGTAGCTTGTAGCTTGTAGCTAAAATTATAACGGGCTAAGGCTTTTTGAATCAAGCATTTGTACCAATCGGTAAGGTACTTTACCGATTGGTATTAATAAGCTGCTAATTTAGTTTGGCTGTTGCGAATTGAATCGACTCATTTTTGAGTACAAAGTACGGGATCACTTTTTGCGCGCTAGCAACAACGAGTTTGGAATTTAAATTCACTACTCGGGCATTTACTTCTACACCATTGGTTCGATAGATTAGTGTGCCTGCTAACACATGGCTAGCGATACGGCGCTCTGCAAGTTCTTCAACGTCACGCGACATGACAAAATCACCGCGGGCGGTTACGTTAATCACATCCATCGCTTTAAAATCAACAACCCCATAACCAAACTTTTGTAGTTGATACATCATAGACTCGGCGATTTGATTGCCAAGTTGCGAGCTGCTTTTTAAGCTTGTATCAAGATCGACAAACGTCGTTATTGCAATACCTAACTCACTTTCTTGCTGCATGGTATCAACTAATTCAAGTGCCATTTGCTCAACATAATTAACCAGCGTTTTGTGATGCTGATATGGCACAAATAAGCGGTGATTTTCGTTAGTTTGTTGCGACTCTTTTTGCTCGAGCTCTTGCAACATAGCAACATAATCAGCTTGTGATGATGTGGTGTTAGCCGTGTTTTGATTTGCCTCACCTTGCTCAGCAAGTAATTGGCAACCTGACAGCGCTAATAATATGAATGCTAATAAAATACCTTTCATACCTTACTCACTTGCTTGTTTTAGCATTATTCCGTCGCTACGATTGGTGCTATCTAAGGCATCGACCACAGATTGCGGAATAAACCCTTGTGCAGATCCCACCACGGCTTTACTTGCCAAACCAACGATACGAGCATTCACCAGTACCCCGCTTTGATGGTTAACTAGGGTGCCGGCTAGCACATAATTAAAGTTTTGGTCTTGGTTAAGCTCTAAATAATCTCGGCTAAATACATAATCACCACTAGGCGTTACACGCATATAATCGGTCGTTTTGAAATCGACAACAGGTACACCAAAGGTATGCAGTTCGTGAATAAAACTTTCAGCGAGCTGGTTACCTAGTAACGTGGTTGAGTTGTAGTCAGCATCAAGATACACAAAGCTTGAAACAGCAATGGGAGTTTTATCGTTCACATATTGCAAGTTTTCAACTAAGTCTTGCATGATGCCACGTACATAATGATTGATATTTTTACGAGTTGGCGCTGCGGTAAAGCTACTGTTGTTTAACACGGCTTGATTAGTTTGAAATACGCTGTCGTTACTATGCGGTGCAGCCACTTCTCGTTGAGCCATTAGCTGTGGTTCATCGTGCTGTTCAGGTGTATCACTAGCAAGCATCGAAGAGCAACCAAATCCCATAGGCAAACACATACTTAAAATTAAACGTTTCATTAATTGAATTCCTCTTAATATTCGCTTCGATACAACTGACCATTACGCTGCTGTACTTTTTCAGCTCCCCACATAACGTTTATCGGGATCTCTGTACTTGCCGCAGATACAACACGCTGATCTTTTGTATTGACGAGTCGAGCATTCACTATATAGGCATGTTGTTGCCGGGTAAGTGTGCCGGTAATAACAAAGTCAATATTCTGACGTTGGCGTAAGGTTTTTATATCGCGACTAAGTACACTATCGGCCGTTGGCTGCAAATTTAAAGTATTTTCTAGTCGATATTCGATAGTATGAAAGCCTAGCTGGGTAAATTGCGTAAGTAAGCTCTCTTGAATTTGCTGACTCAAGCCACTGCCTTGGTCTTGCGCCAACTTAGTACCCAAGCCATCTGCCATGTAAAAGCTCGTAACAGCAATGCGCGCATTACCTTTGTAAGGGCCTTGAATACGACTTAACTGACTACTTAAATCAGTAACATATTGATGCACTGTATAAGGAGCCATCGGTGATTTTGGCGTTTCTCTAGGGGGCGTTTTTTGTTGCTCTTCGGTTAAGCTACAACCCACTAACACTAAAAAAACGAAATAAACTAACAGACGCATATTTGCCATCCTCTTTCAACATGACAAATACAAAGCAATAATTATGCCTAACTATTACTATTGGCGAGATTTACTTTGATAGTCTAAAAACGAGAAACTCTGATACCAATTTGGTTTTTTAGCTGTTCCTGGCAGTTGCTCCTGCATTGCCCTACCCTCTGCATCCATACAATCGTAGATAAGTAATTTTTAACGCAGCTAGCTTCAGGCTTATCCCCATGGGTGGTTTCTGTATTTCGGGTTGGTATTTATCTAAGCGAATAAGCCTTTTAATGATAAGTCTGCTTACTGTTTATAATCGCTACTCAGGCCGAGTATGCGAGGCTGTTAATTATGAAGAACAAAGTAGCTGCGATTATTATTTAATACAAAAAGCAATAGCTAAAGCATCTCGCCAACAAATGTTGCAGTTACACATGACTGACCCATTTTTTTAGCAATCTCACAAAAAGCGCTGGCCTGGCTGTAGTTTTTAAATGGTCCTGCACGCAGCGCATACAAAGTGACTCCCTTTTGATCACGCTGTTTAAAGCGAAAACTAAGCCCTTGTAAAGCATTAGGATAATCATGTTTTAGCTTCAATACTTGATGACTCACTTTATTCACTGACAAATATAGCCCCAGCTGCACACCTGCAGCTTGATTATTGTCAGTAGCAAGCTCAGGTTGCACTTGCTGCTTAGTGTAAACAGGCTCATCTTGCTCTTGCGTCATCATACACGCTGCCAAAGTTGATAAACTTAAGATAATGAACAAATGCCTAAGAAGAGTAAAAAAAATCATGTAATCGTCAACTCTAAAAAATAGGCATAAATTCTAGCAAACAAAATGCCAACCCAGTTAAAAAGAATTACATTAAAAGTAAACGCGATTATCCGTGTACTTGCTTACGAAGCAATCGATCCCTTGACGTTTTATGGCTTCGCAGTCTGCTTGTGCGTTTTTAAAATACTTGTAACCACCATATTTAAGACGATAAAACGTGTGTTGCTCAACAGTAGCGGTTTCAATATTTAAAATAGGCTCACCTTGAAAAATATTGGGAGCACGCTTGGTCATTTTTTTAACAGAATAAGCGAGTAATGGCTTTGATTGAACCGATGCAAGCTGCACAGCAAAGGCATATTCATGTTTAAACGGTTGCTCAATTAACGTGCTATTCAATGAACCAGCAGGAACTGTTTCAAGCGCTGCGTGTTGGTTAACGAAAGAGGGAGAGCTATCTACTTTTATAATATTTTGACTCAACAATTGCACAAGGTGCAATAAGGGCCATTGTTTAGGGGAAAGAAAAGAGGTTGTCGTATTATTGCAACCTGACACAGTCAAACACGCCACTAGGCATATACTGTAACGTAAAGGCTTCACACAACATTTCATAATCAGAGTTCTTAAACATACCATAAAAAATTTCTTCTCATTCAAGAAGACTCGCTGTTAGCACTTACCTGTACACCAAGGCGAATAAGATCATTTTAGGTATCAAATAAAAATACTAACACATTGTTTTTTATTTAGCGTTTCAAAAAGCGGCCATGAAAAAACATCCACTTCAAGTCTACGTCCTAAAATGGCAAATAATGCAATGAGCTAGGTTTCAACACTTGAGTAGAATAAATTATCAACCAATATGCAATGAAACATTTTAATTACATTCAATCATAACAATGTGTTAGGACAAAGGTATATCAGAAAAGTCATTATTTGCATAATGAACAAAAAATTAGGAAGGTAAATAAACATAAAAAAAGTGCCGTATAGGCACTTTTTATATTATTTTTAATTAGATAGCTTAACTATTTAACAAGCGATTTAATAAAGTCGCTTAATTCATCTTTAAATTCTTCTCTGCGAAGCGCAAATTCAACAATTGCTTTTAAGTAGCCAATCTTGCTACCACAATCATGGCTTTTGCCTTTCATTGAATAAGCATCAACAATTTCTTTTTCCATCAACATAGCAATAGCGTCAGTTAATTGAATTTCATCGCCGGCACCTGCTGGAGTTTTTGCAAGTAGTGGCCAAATATTTTTGCTTAATACGTAACGGCCAACAACCGCAAGGTTTGAAGGAGCCTGATCAACTGGCGGTTTCTCAACCATGTTTAAAATAGCTGCACTTTCGCCTTGCTGAATTTTTGCATCGCCTAGGTCAACAACACCAAATTTGTCTACTTCGTTTTTTGGCACAGGCTCGACCATAATTTGGCTCTCACCTGTTTTTTCAAAGCGTTGGATCATTTCTGCTAAGTTGTCTTTTTTAAGATCGCTTGCTACATCATCAATGATCACATCAGGTAAAATAACCACAAATGGCTCATTACCAATAATCGGAGCTGCACAGTTGATAGCATGACCTAGCCCTTTCGCTTCACCCTGACGAACATGAATGATGGTTACATCTTTAGGGCAAATTGATTGTACCTCAGCAAGTAATTGGCGTTTAACACGCTTCTCAAGAGTCGCTTCTAACTCGAAGCTCGTGTCAAAATGGTTTTCAATTGAGTTTTTACTTGAATGGGTAACTAAAACAATTTCTTTAATACCAGCCGAAATCGCTTCATTCACTACGTATTGAATCAAAGGACGGTCGACAATAGGCAACATTTCTTTTGGAATCGCTTTCGTTGCAGGTAACATTCGCGTGCCAAGGCCAGCAACTGGGATCACAGCTTTCATTGATTTCTCCTTAAATTTTATTGTTCTTACACTGAAAACGGATACTTAATTGCATCGTGACACTGATAACCTACTACTTCAAAATCGTCTTTTGTAACCCAGGTTTCAATGTCTTCTAGTGATTTAATATTTGGGTTTATTTTTAATTCTGGCGACGCGAAAGGCTCACGCTTAAGCTGCACATCACGCATCAACTCCAGTTGATTTTCGTAAATATGCGCATTAGCAATTTTATGGTATGCCTTGCCCGGTTTGTGCCCAGTGATTTGTGCAACTAAAGCAAGTAACACAAAGCATTGTATTTGATTAAAGTTTAAGCCTAGCGGCACATCACAGCTGCGTTGATATGATGTTAAGTATAGAGTATCACCCAACAAAGAAAAGGTATGAGTGTGCATGCAAGGGCGTAAACAGCCCAGCTCAAACTCACCAGGGTTATAAAAAGTGATGATCTCACCGCGATCATCAATACCTTTTGATAAGTTATCAATAACCTTTTTTAGCTGATCAAGGTGGCTGCCATCAGGGCGTTGCCAACTGCGGCCTTGCACACCATATACACGACCCATGTCGTCTTCGCCGCGACGATGGGGGTTTTCGAGCCAAGCCTTATTCTCGTTAGCGTTTGCATTCCAAGTCATGCAGCCAATTTCACGAAACTGTGCAGCGCTATCGTAACCACGCAAGTAACCAAGTAACTCTGCGATTGCAGCCTTATAAAAGCTCTTGCGTGTAGTGATCAGTGGAAACTTATTGTTTGCCACATCATACTCAAGATCGGCATTAATAACGGTTAAACATTTGGTGCCAGTGCGCTTATTTTCAACCCACACACCTTCATCAACGATGCGTTGACATAAATCTAAATACTGTTTCATTGATTAGCTCTTGTTATGCTTTGCTTGCCACGCTGTGTTGCGGCTTTTTATAGGCCCATATTAACAAACCAAGGCCACCGATGACCATTGGCAATGATAAGATTTGTCCCATTGAAATAACGCCTGCGAATAAACCTAAATGAGCATCTGGCTCACGGAAGTATTCAACAATAAATCTAAACACACCATAACCAAGTAAGAACACCCCAGCAACACTGCCCGCTGGACGTGGCTTTTTAATAAACCATTGTAAGATTAAAAACAGCACTAAACCTTCTAAAAAGGCTTCGTATAATTGTGATGGATGACGAGGCTCTGGACCACCTGTAGGGAAGATAAACGCCCATGGCACATCAGTTACTCGGCCCCATAATTCACCATTGATAAAGTTACCTATACGCCCTGCAAGTAGGCCAAGCGGCACTAAAGGTACAACAAAGTCGCCGACTTCAAACAATGACTTTTTACGTGTCCACGCAAATATAGCTATTGCTGTAATAACACCTAGCGTACCACCATGGAAAGACATGCCGCCTTGGTCAATTCTGAATAAATAAAGCGGGTTTTCAATAAAATAACTAAACTGATAAAACAATACATAACCAATACGACCACCGAGTATTACCCCGAGCATGCCGTAAAATAGCAGGTCACTTACTTGTTCTTTTGTCCAACCTGAGTTTGGTTTTTCTGCTTGGCGATTAGCAAGCCACATAGCCAAAGCAAAACCAATTAAATACATTAAACCGTACCAACGTACGCTGAGCGGGCCTACCGAAAAAATAACCGGATCGATATCTGGAAATTGAAGAGCCATATAAATAAAAACCTTTAACTGAACACCATTTTAAGCGCAATTATGACAAGTAAGAGCGCAAATACTTTTTTTATTGTTGCCACTGGCAAGTAATGCGTTGCTTTAGCACCTATTGGTGCAATCAGCGACGAGGTAACCACAATCCCCACTAAAGCAGGTAAATATACAAATCCGGCAAATCCATCACTAAAAGATGTTAATTGCCATCCAGCAGAGACATAGCCCACTGAACCAAACAGCGCAATGACAATACCACATGCAGCAGCACAACCAATGGCCTTTTTAATATCAACAGAAAAATAATGCAGTAACGGCACAATTAAAGCACCACCACCAATACCAATAAGTCCTGATAAAGCCCCCATTATGGCACATAAAAAGCCTAAAATGGGGCCTGAAGGTAATGGTTTTTCACTAGCCGCTTTAGCCCGAGTTGATAACACCATTCTGAGCGCAATAAACACCACACTGCCAGCAAATACAAAACGTAATAATTGTTCAGGAATAAAGCTTGCTGCAAAGCCACTGATCAATGCGCCAAGCCCAACTCCAGTCATCACCCAAGGGGCAATTTGCCAAGGAACATTAGCATTGCGATGATGAGCAAGGGCTGAAGAAGTCGAGGTAAAAATAATGGATGCTAACGAGGTTGCTATCGCGATAACTAATACATGACTTGGGTCGGCAACATTAAACGACACTAATAGCGCACTAAGAACAGGAACAATAATTAGTCCACCGCCAATCCCAAGCAACCCGGCTAAAAACCCCACTACGCTTCCTAAAATTGCGCAGTACACCATTAAAAGTATTACGTCATGCATAGCACACTCAAATATTCAGTTTGTTATATACATATACTAAACTAATATATATACCCAAACCACCTCAAGATGCGAGTTTCAGTTGGAATTAAAAGCGATTTAGGCAAGGCATTGATTGCAAGTAATAGTGGTTCTATTGTTAAAATCAATAACGCAGTATAAATCGCTTTTAAACCAACCCTTTGGGCGTTTCACATCTTGAGGTGGCTTGGGTATAGGAGCTTCACAGCACAATTTGACCTCATGATTGCCCTTGGCTAGGGGTGTAAAATAATTCACCCAGTTGATGCTCTATCATGAAGTTGCGCGTTAATCTAAGTACGTGTTTTGCCGTTGGCTGCATTAAACACTCTGCAAGTAACTTTTCCATATCACTGACATTTAAACGTCTGAGCACAAACTTAATTTTACTAATTGATGAATAGTTCATACTCAAGCTTCGATAACCCATAGCAATGAGCAGTAGTGCGCCTTCTGGGTCGCCGCCTAACTCACCACATAAACTAAATGGCAGTTCATGTTGATGACACTCTTGGGCAATTTTTAACAACACCCGCAGCACACTAGGATGGTATGGATTAAACAACTCGGCAACGCGAGCATTAGAACGGTCAACTGCGAGCATATATTGGGTTAAATCATTACTACCCACTGAGCAAAAATCGACTTTTTGTGACCACTCTTCGAGCATAAATACACTTGAAGGAACCTCAAGCATCACCCCGACTTCTGGGCGTTCAATAGCTTGCTCTGGATATTGCTCACTTAATTCAAAGTATGCTTGTTCAAGCAGCTTTAATGATTCATCAACTTCTTCTGAACCACTGATCATCGGCAGCATTATTTTTAGATTACCTAAACCAATATTCGCTTTTAACATGGCTCTAAGTTGATCTAAAAATAGCTCTGGGTGATCAAGAGTAACGCGTATACCGCGCCAACCTAAAAACGGGTTTTCTTCTGTTATGTTGAAGTAGTCTAATACTTTATCGCCACCAATATCTAAAGTACGCATCACCACAGGGTTCGGGTGGTAGCTGGTTAGTACTTCGCGGTACCAAGTTTCTTGATCAGATTGGGAAGGAAACTGGCCTTTTTGCATAAACCAAGCTTCAGTACGATAAAGCCCAACACCGTCGCAGAAAGGTTTATTATCATGCTCGGTGTTTAACTCAAGGCCTGCATTAAGTAGTAAGCTAATGTGCTCACCATCACGCGTTACAGCTTCTAAACTTTGCTCTGCAAAAAAGCGATCATTTAATAGCGTTTCTTGGTATTTAAGTTGGCTATATTCTTCGTGTAACACTTGCGAAGGAGAAATATATAAACGCCCCGCATAGGCGTCTAAAATCATTGGTTTGCCTTCAAACTGCAATAACGGCACATCTTCAATACCCCAAATAGCTGGGATCCCCATCGCGCGGGTTAAAATTGAAGCATGGCTGTTCGCAGCCCCGTTCACACTCACCACCCCTGCTAAATGCCCTTTTGGCACTTCTGCAAGCATTGCTGGTGTCAGCGTACTGGCAATTAAAATAGTATCTTTAGGGTAAGGCTTTGCTGCATGTTCGGTATTCACTAAGTGATGTAAAACCCGCAAGCCGATATCCTTAACATCAACGGCACGTTCTTTGATGTATGGGTCTTGCATGGCATTAAACTGTGAAACAAGCTTTTCGATTACAATTTTAAGTGCACTTTTAGCACTCCACCCCTGTTGAAGCTGGGCTTCAACATTTTGTCCTAGACTTTTGGCATCAAGTAATTGTTGGTACACATCAAATACAGCAAGCGCTTCTTGAGGTATTGAATCGCTAAGTGTCATCGATAAAGTATTAAACTCGTTACGCGTCGCAGCAACAGCTTGAGTGAATAACTTACGCTGAGCGCTGATGTCATCATCTTTTTGTAATTCAATAGACGTAAAATCTAGCTTTGGGATCACCACGAAGGCTTCGCCTATCGCTATGCCTGGTGCACTCGATACTCCTTTAAGTACCGAAGTCTGATGGGCAAAATCATCTAGCCTTAGTAACTCTTTTATTTCTGCATGGGCTAGCTGAGAAGCAAGTTGTGCCGAAAGCGTAATTAAAAATGACTCTTCGTCAGGGCTAAAAACCCGCGCTAATTTTTGTTGAACAACAATAACGCCTAAAACCTTTTTTTGGTGCACGACTGGCACTGATAAAAACGCGTTATAGCCTTCTTCATTAACTTCTGGCGAGAGTTTAAAGCGAGGGTGTGACTTTGCAAAAGCAATATTGATAGGCTCTTCACGCTGCGCAACAAGCCCAACGAGACCTTCAGTAAAGCCTATACGAAACTTTCCAACCGCATCTGGGTTGAGGCCTTGGGTGGCCATCAATACAAAGTTGTCTTGACTGTAATCTGCAAAATAAATCGAGCAGCACTGTGTTTGCATCGCATCTTTTACCATTTGCACAAAACACGCTAGCGCACTGTTTAAGTCCGCCTGTTGCGACACTGCCTCAGCAATTGATCTGAGCGTGGCTAACATGATGCTGCTCCTATAATTTAGATAAGGCAGGCCTTATCGTTTTTGTCGCCAATGATCTTTTTGTTGCTCTCGTTTATTAAACGGCATTGCAAACGGAGCAAACTCTTTCATTACTCGACGATATACATCGCGCTTAAACGAAACAACTTGCCTAACCGGATACCAATAACTCACCCATCGCCAATCATCAAACTCGGGGTGATGAGTTTTAAGTAAATCTACATCTTCATCTTTACAACGAAGTTTCAGTAAAAACCATTTTTGTTTTTGCCCAATACACACAGGACTTGAGTCTCTGCGAATTAAACGTTTGGGTAGTTTATAGCGTAACCAATGTTTTGAACTTGCGACGATCTCGACGTCTTCAGGAAGCAAGCCCACTTCTTCGTGTAATTCTCTGTACATGGTTTGCTCTGCTGTTTCACCATCGTCCACACCACCTTGGGGAAATTGCCAAGAGTGTTGACCATAACGACGAGCCCAAAATACTTGTCCCTGATTATTGCAAATTACAATTCCGACATTGGCACGAAAACCTTCGGCATCAATCACCTTAGTGCCTCATTTGTAAGTCGATTTTTATTGATTGTTCCACATAACCCGCGATACAGCAAACACTTTACACCCAAGCATAAAGGAGATTTAAAATAACTCATTTAACACGCCCATTTAATCAAGGTGTTACAAAGCTATTTTGATAAAAATACGCTGTTTGAATAAAATAACTATTTACAACCTCTTTTTTACCATCTTACCCACAGCTTGTGCATAACTTTTATAAAACATGCCTAATTTGCAAACAAATCCACAATCCACAGTTGAAATATCCACTTTCTCCACAGAAACTGTGGATAAACATGTTTATATATCTGTATTTATACAAACAACTAATCACTTAATATCGAAGCACAACGCAACAAAACAACTAAAACATATAAATTTCAACTGGTTATACAATCAAGCCCACATATTCCACTGGTTATTTTTAGCTCACACTTAACATGCGCAAAAAACACCCAAACACAAAGATATCCACTAAGGCGCGCATTTGCTATCATGAACCGGTTAATTAGACAATCAAATAAACGCCTTATGCGACCAATAAAACCAGCCTCAGTAAACGAATTAATGCAACGTGTTGATGCTATTGCCGGCCTTACCCTTGGGCAATTAGCTGAGCAATACCAATTTAAAACACCTGACGATTTACTGCGTGAAAAAGGCTGGACAGGGCAACTTATCGAATATGTGCTTGGCGCAACAGCAGGCTCAAAACCAACACCTGATTTTGAAGAGTTAGGAATTGAATTAAAAACACTGCCTATTTCGTTTAAAGGCAAACCACTCGAAACAACCTTTGTGTCAGTTACGCCGCTATTAAATGTTACAGGGATGACTTGGCAGCAAAGTACGGTTCGTAAAAAATTAAATCATGTTTTATGGTTACCGATTTTAGGCGAACGCGAAATACTGCCTTTTCACCGTACCATAGGCAGCGGCTTTTTATGGCAGCCAAGCGCAGAGCAAGATGCCCTTTTACAGCGTGATTGGGAAGAACAAATGGAGCTAATCGCCCTTGGTCGCGTAGATGAAATTTCGGGGCACTTAGGTGATGTAATGCAAATAAGGCCAAAAGCTGCCAATAGCAAAGCGCTAACTGATGCAATTGGCCCGAATGGCCAGATAGTACAAACCTTACCTCGCGGCTTTTATCTAAAAACAAGCTTCACCGGCGAGATCCTAAAACAGCAATTTCAGCTATAAAAAAACCTCCCGTAGGAGGTTTTTAAAGTCTCAATGAGCTAAGCCAAATTACTGACCTTTAACTTCTTTAAGACCATTGTAAGGTGCTTTTTCACCTAGTACTTCTTCAATGCGAAGTAATTGGTTGTACTTAGCAATACGGTCAGAACGGCTTAATGAACCCGTTTTGATTTGACCTGCCGCAGTACCTACTGCTAAATCAGCAATTGTTGCATCTTCTGTTTCACCTGAACGGTGTGAGATAACAGCTGTGAAGCCAGCATCTTTAGCCATCTTGATAGCAGCAAGCGTTTCAGTTAATGAACCGATTTGGTTGAACTTGATAAGGATTGAGTTAGCAATACCGTTATCAATACCACGCTTTAAGATCTTCGTGTTAGTTACGAAAAGGTCATCACCAACTAATTGTACTTTGTCGCCAATAAGTTTTGTTTGGTGAGCAAAACCATCCCAATCAGACTCGTCTAAGCCATCTTCAATTGAAACAATTGGGTATTGCTCTGTCAGATCTTTAAGGAAGTGGTTAAACTCTTCAGAAGTAAATTTTTTACCTTCGCCTTTAAGGTCATAGATATTAGCTTCTTTGTCGTAGAACTCAGATGCCGCACAGTCTAATGCTAGCGTGATGTCTTTACCAAGCTCGTAACCTGCATTTGCAACAGCTACTTTAATTGCTGCAAGTGCCGCTTCGTTTGACTCAAGGTTAGGAGCAAAACCACCTTCGTCACCAACTGATGTAGAGTGACCTTCAGCTTTAAGTACTTTTGCTAGGCTGTGGAATACTTCAGCGCCCATACGTAACGCTTCACGGAAGTTTTTAGCGCCAACTGGCTGGATCATGAATTCTTGAATATCAACAGAGTTATCAGCGTGCTCACCACCATTGATGATGTTCATCATAGGTAATGGCATTGAGTAAACACCTGGTGTGCCGTTAAGGTCTGCAATGTGCTCATAAAGCTCAACGCCTTTTGAGTTTGCAGCCGCTTTAGCTGTTGCTAAAGACACAGCTAAGATAGCGTTAGCACCTAGTTTTTCTTTGTTTTCAGTACCATCTAAGTCAAGCATTACTTGGTCAACCGCTTTTTGATCAACTGCGTTTTGACCTTTAAGCGCTTCAGCGATTTCGTTGTTGATATAGCCTACTGCTTTTAAAACACCTTTACCTAGGTAACGTGCTTTATCACCATCACGTAATTCAAGCGCTTCGCGAGTACCTGTTGATGCACCAGACGGTGCTGCAGCACGGCCCCATGAACCATCAGCTAAATGTACATCAGCTTCAACAGTTGGGTTACCACGCGAGTCCATGATTTCGCGACCAATCACTTTTACGATTTCTGACATCTTGATTCCTCTTTTCCCGAAAATGGTGAGTTAGTGCCAATTTTATTAATTATCCTTAATGCCATTGGCTTATTAAAACAAATAAGCCGTGCATAAAGCACGGCCTATTAAAATTACGATGACGCTTTTTGGTGAGTGTGTGCAGCTGCGACAAACCCTTCAAATAGCGGGTGACCATCACGTGGTGTTGACGTGAATTCCGGGTGGAATTGCGCGGCAATAAACCAAGGGTGATCTTTATTCTCGATAATTTCGACTAATTTCTTATCTTCAGATAAACCAGTGAAACTTAAGCCTGCTTTTTCAAGCTGCTCTACGTAGTGATTATTCACTTCGTAACGGTGACGGTGACGTTCAACAATCTCGTCGCTACCGTACACTTCGCTTACTTTAGAGCCTGGTGTTAAATGACACTTCTGTGCGCCTAAACGCATAGTACCACCTAAGTCAGATTGCTCATCACGCACTTCAACGTTACCGTCAGCATCTTGCCACTCTGTGATTAGACCAACCACAGGATGTGCAGATTTAGCGTTAAACTCGGTTGAGTTTGCATCTTCAAGGCCTGCAACGTTACGCGCATATTCAATAAGCGCTACTTGCATACCTAAACAAATGCCTAAGTAAGGAACTTTGTTTTCACGTGCATATTTAGCCGCTAAGATCTTACCTTCAACACCACGACCGCCGAAGCCACCTGGTACTAAGATAGCGTCAAGGTGAGAAAGTAACTCAGTACCTTTGCTTTCTAAGTCTTGTGAATCAACGTATTCGATGTTCACGGTTAAACGGTTTTTCAGACCTGCATGCTTTAATGCTTCGTTTACTGATTTATACGCATCTGGTAGTTCGATGTATTTACCAACCATACCAATTGTCACTTCACCTGTTGGGTTAGACTCTTGATATAACACTTGTTCCCACTCAGATAAATCTGCTTCTGGGCACTCAAGATAGAAACGACGACATACGAAGTTATCTAATTCTTGTGACTTAAGTAACGCTGGGATCTTATAGATGCTTTCTACGTCTGGTAATGAAATAACAGCTTTCTCTTCAACGTTAGTGAAAAGTGCGATTTTCGCGCGCTCGTTATTTGGTAGTTTACGATCAGAACGACAGATTAAGATATCTGGTTGGATACCAATCGAACGTAATTCTTTTACAGAATGTTGTGTTGGCTTAGTTTTAACTTCACCTGCAGGGCCTAAGAATGGCACAAGCGTTAGATGGATAAACAATGCGCGCTCACGGCCAATTTCAGTGCCAAGCTGACGAATTGCTTCTAAGAATGGTTGTGACTCGATGTCACCAACTGTACCGCCAATTTCAACGATTGCTACATCGCGACCTTCAGCACCGTCGTATACACGTTGCTTAATGTCGTTTGTGATGTGTGGAATAACCTGAATTGTTGCACCAAGGTACTCACCACGACGCTCACGTCGTAATACATCTTCATAAACACGACCTTGTGTGAAGTTGTTGCGGCTAGTCATCTTGGTACGGATGAAACGCTCATAGTGACCTAAGTCAAGGTCAGTCTCTGCACCGTCTTCAGTTACAAATACTTCACCGTGCTGAATTGGGCTCATAGTGCCTGGGTCAACGTTAATGTAAGGATCCAGCTTTAAAATAGTCACGTTAAGACCACGTGCTTCTAAAATAGCGGCTAATGACGCTGCTGCAATACCCTTACCCAACGAAGAAACAACCCCGCCAGTTACGAAGATAAATTTTGTACTCATGCGAACCCTAGAATATCAGGAATTAAAAGGAATAATATAGAATCAAGACGGGGCGATATTGTAGCAAAGGCACTGCTATCAATCCAGATAAAATTAGCAAATAAGTGCACAAAAAACGAGCTTAACCATACTGTACCCAACCTGTTCTACAACACACTCATTTTAACTGCTTTTTAATGGCTTCCCATGCGTTGTCCATTTCTTCAAGACTAGCCGTTTCTAAACTTTGGCCACGCTCCTGTAAATAAGCGGCTACTTTTTCAAAGCGTGACGCGAACTTAGCATTGGCACTTCGTAATAATTGCTCTGGATCGCGCTTGATATGACGCGCTACATTGACCGTAGCAAACAGTAAATCGCCAATTTCTTCGGCGCTGTGCTCAGAATGTGGATCATGAGCCAGCGCTTCTTTTACTTCGTCTACTTCTTCTGCAACTTTATCAAGTGCCCCATGATAGCTTGGCCAATCAAACCCTAGGCTTGCCACACGCTGTTGAATTTTCTTCGCTTTTGACAGTCCCGGCATCGCATCAGGTATATCTTGCCAAAGGCTCATTTGTGGTGAGGCTGATTTTTCTGCTCGCTCTTGTGCTTTTATAGCCTGCCACTGAGCTGAAAGTTCAGCATCCGAGAGAGCACTTTGCTCTGCAAAGACATGGGGATGACGACGCACTAATTTATCATTAAGCGTATTAGCCACATCGGCAAAATCAAATAACCCCTGCTCTTTAGCAAGCTGAGCATAAAAAATAACTTGAAACAGTAAATCGCCAAGCTCACTTTTAAGCTCAGTAAGCTCACCTTTTTCAATGCAGTCTGCTACTTCGTAAGCTTCTTCAAGGGTGTGCGGCACAATCGATTTAAAATCTTGTTTTAAATCCCACGGGCACCCAGATTCTGGGTCCCGTAGTTTGGCCATAATCGCTAGCGACTGCTCAATGGCATGTTTATCACTCATTACGAATGACCACGCTTTGCTTCATGGACACCTTCAATTTGGTGTAACTTCGACAATAAGCGGTTGGTGCTTGATAAGTCATGAACTTCAACCTGCATTGAAAACAGTGCAAGTTGCTTATCTTCAACCGTGTTAACGTTCATGTTCAGCACATTTACTTTTTCGTTTGCAAGTACTGAGCTGATATCTCGAATTAGCCCAGAACGATCGGTGGCTTCAACTTTAATAGTTAATGAGTACGAGCCATTTACATCGTCTGACCAGCTTACTGATATCACTCGCTCTGGGTGTTTATCACGTAGTTTTTCGAACGAATCACAATCTTCACGGTGAACCGCAATCCCTCGGCCTTGGGTGATATAACCAATAATTTCATCGCCTGGCACAGGTCGGCAGCATTTTGCTACGTGGCTCATTAAACTACCTACCCCATCAACAACGATACCGTTTTTATCGCCGGTGACACTTTTCGGCTTTTTAAACTTAATTTGTGGCTCGTCATCATCACGGTCACTAATAAAGTTTAATAACTGATTTAAACGAACATCCCCAGCACCAACAGCTACCATTAAATCTTCAAGGCCACGCAAATTAAAGCGCTCGATTGCTGGCGCCAGATCTTTAGTTGTTAGATCTAACTTTTGTAGCTCAGTCTCTAAAATTTCTTTACCCGCGCTTAAATTTTTATCTCGGTCTAGTTGCTTAAACCAATGATGTATTTTAGAGCGTGCTCGTGACGACTTGATATAACCTAGTGATGGATTTAACCAATCACGACTTGGGTTGGCCTGCTTTTGAGTTAAAATTTCAACCTGATCCCCGGTACTTAACTGGTAAGTGAAAGGCACAATCTTGCCAAACACTTTTGCACCAATACAGCGGTGACCTACATTTGAGTGAATGTAATAGGCAAAATCAAGCGGTGTCGCACCCAGTGGTAAATCATAAATATCTCCTTTGGGTGTGAACACATAAACGCGGTCTTCTACTACTTGGTTTTTAAGCTCTTCGGCTAAGTCACTGCCATCAACAACTTCTTCTTGCCATTGCAGTAGTTTGCGCAACCAGCTAATTTTTTGTTCATAGCCCGAACCTCGCCCAGGTAGCGCTCCCTCTTTATACATCCAGTGCGCAGCTACACCTAACTCTGCATCTTGATGCATTTCGCTAGTACGAATTTGAATTTCGACGGTTTTACCTTCAGGGCCAAAAACCACGGTATGGATTGACTGATAGCCGTTTTGCTTAGGTGTTGCGATGTAATCATCAAATTCTTTATTCAAATGACGCCAATTGGTATGCACAATACCTAATGCGGCGTAACAGTCTTGCAAGCGTTCCACCACAATGCGCATAGCACGAATATCAAAAAGCTGATCAAACTCGTAGTTTTTCTGCGCCATTTTTTTATAAATGCTGTAGATATGCTTAGGACGGCCATACACTTCACCTTCAATGCCTGCTTCAGCTAGTTTTGACTTTACTAAAGCAACCATATTTTCCATGTAAGCTTCACGAGCAAGGCGCTTATCATCAAGCTGTTTTGCAATGTTTTTATAGGTATCTGGGTGCAAATAACGGAACGATAAGTCTTCAAGCTCCCACTTAAGTTGACCAATCCCTAAACGGTTAGCCAGCGGAGCAAAAATATCACGTGTTTCTTTGGCGGCAATAACGCGCTCTTCTTCACTGGCGTCTTTAACATCACGCAAGTGACATACTTGTTCTGCGAGTTTAATCACCACGGCGCGCACATCTTCAACCATGGCTAATAGCATACGGCGGATATTATCGATTTGTACTGTACCTTTACCTTGATGGGCTAAGGTACTAATGGTGGCCATTTGGCTTACGCCGGTCAGTAATAACGCAACGTGATTACCTAACTTTTCGGTGACTGTCTCAATTGAGATTTTTTCGGCTAAAAAGTAAGGGGTCAAAAATGCGGTTGCCAGCGAATCAGCGTCTAAGTTCAGCTCGGCTAAAATTTCCACCATTTCGATTGCGGTATTTTCACGTTTTGCATCGTCACAATGCTGGCACAAATCATGAGCCTGCTTTAATAGGATTTGTTTATCTTCTGTTAGCGCTAACAGCTCGATACGGCTGGCAAAATCACTCGGCTTTGTAAGCTGATGTGACTGTCTAGTGGCTACCATAGTGCGCTTTACCTCCTGTGAAATAACGCCATCGTTTCAATATGCCCGGTATGCGGGAACATATTCATTAGCCCTATTTTCTTAATGCTAAAGCCTGCTTGTAAAATAATCGCACTGTCACGGGCTAAAGTAACAGGATCACAAGAGACGTATAAAATCGTTTTAAACTGGGTTAGTGGTAACTGCTCTAAAATGGCCATCGCCCCAGTGCGTGACGGGTCAAGGACTAACACATCAAAATCATCACTAAACCAAGCTGCTGATTTCATTGGCTGTGTTAAATCAAAACAGTAAAAATCGGTATTCGACAAAGAGTTAGTTTGCGCATTTTGTTTGGCTAATGCAACCGCAGAATCAACACCTTCAACACCAATAACATATTTAGCATACTTTGCCATTAATAGTGAAAAGTTACCAATGCCGCAAAATAAATCCAACACTTGTTCACTACCTTGAAGTTCTAACCACTCTTTTGCTTGATGCAGCATCGCTTGGTTCACTTGCGGGTTAACTTGAATAAAGTTTTCAAGACCAAACTCAAAGCGTAAATCATAAGCTGGTATCTGGTAGTACGGCATAGGGAAATCACTGTGATTAATTTCACCACTTTGTGATTGCCATACCACGCACCAGCTGTATTCATTACACGCTGATTCTACGATTGTTTTTAACTCGTTATTAATTGCCTTAGTATGCCTAACAACCACAAAAGCCGCGTTATCAGCTTCGCATAATTGTAAGTGGCTAATACTACCTAGACCTGAATGACTGTTGATAAGAACATCAAACACAGCAAATACTTCTTTGAAAGTGCTTGTAAGCACATCGCAGTTTTCAATACTCACCAATTGCTTAGAGCCTTGAGCTCGATAACCTACACGCATTTTTTTGGCGGATTTGTCGTGCATTACTGCAATACGCGCAGAGCGACGATAATGATGCTCATCACTCAGTAAAGGCGCTTGCCAGTTTAAGTTATCAGCTTTGGCAAATTTACTAAACAACTGACTTACCGCTGCTTGCTTTTCTACGAGCTGTTGTTTTGCATCGAGGTGTTGTAACTGACAACCACCGCATACCTGATAATGTTGGCAAAAAGGAGTAACCCTATGCTCTGAGGCTGATAGCACTTTTTTACAATCAGCACAGGCAAAACGTGCCTTATCTTCTATCAACAGTGCTTTTACTTCTTCGCCCGGCAAAGCACCATTAACAAAACAAACTTTACTCCCTTGTTTAGCAACGCCTCGACCTTGATGATCCATAGCGGTGACAGACAGGGTTAGCATTTTTTGTGAAACGGATTTCTTTTTGGCTTTGAAAATCTGTGCCATTGGGCAACACCTTAATTATTGATAAAGCAGAAGTAAGTATATACTCTTAAACAACGATAATAATGATAACAACATTCTTTATGACTAAATTTGGCTTACGTGACTCAGTCTTAACTCTCACTTTAATACCGACTGTGATCATAGGCTTGTTGCTGGGCGGTTATTTTACAATAAATCGTTACATTGAGCTCGATGAAATTTTATATCAACAAGGTGTGACAATAATTGAGCCGCTGGCTATAGCGGTTGAACAACCCTTGCTCAAGCGTGATAAACCGCTATTAACACGCCTAGTTAGTCATACCCATAACAAGCACTCCCCTGCTATTCAATCAATTGCTATTTTTGATGAGAACAATGAGCTTGTCATTTTTAGTAAATATCAAAGTGAGTTCAAAGAGTTTATAACCGATAACTCAGCGTCACTAGACGGTATTATTGTCAAAAATTCAGAGCACTACTTAACGTTTAAAACTGCCATTGTTAATCATAGTCGCCAAGATTCGATTTGGAACCACCATAGTTACCAAGCTTCATTGGGAACTGTGGTTATCATGCTCAACAAACAACAGGCTATCATTGGTCAGCAACGCGCACTGCTTATAAGTGGCATTGTCATTATTTTAGCCTTAGTACTGGCGACTATTTTGGCATTTAGACTTACCCGTATGTTTGTTCAACCACTGAATAAGTTAGTACTTGCTACCGACAGGTTAATAGAAGGTAAAGTAGATACCGGTCTTGATAAAAAAATGTTTGGAGAGTTTGAGTTACTCAGAGAAGGCCTTAATACGATTTCGCAAACCATGGTCATGCAACGTGACGAAATGCAAAAACACATTGACCAAGCAACCTCTGATTACCGCGAAACACTCGAACAGTACGAAACCCAAAATATCCAGTTAAGTATCGCCAAAAAAGACGCGCAAGATGCTAACCGAGTAAAATCAGACTTCTTAGCCAAGATGAGTCATGAATTACGTACGCCTTTAAATGGTGTAATTGGTTTTACACGCCAGCTTTATAAAACCCCGCTAAATAAGCATCAAAAAGATTATCTTGATACCATTGAGCTGTCGGCCAACAGTTTATTGACCATTATTAGTGATATTTTGGACTTTTCTAAATTAGAAGCCGGTGCCATGGAGCTAGAATCAATGCAATTCCAGCTGCGTGACAATATCAATGAAGTTTTAACTTTATTGGCACCGAGCGCTCATGAAAAGCAACTTGAGCTATCAATTTTTATTCATCCACAAGTGCCTGATAACCTGACCGGTGACCCGACTCGCTTTAAACAAATCTTAATAAACTTGTTGAGTAACGCGATTAAATTCACTGAAAAAGGGTCGATTAAAGTAGATGTTGGCTACCGCTTGCTCGATGAAGAGCGCGCCTCAATTTTGGTCTCAGTGACTGATACAGGTGTAGGTATTCCTATGGATAAACAAGATGCGTTATTCACACCATTTGGCCAAGCAGACTCAAGTATTACTCGTAAATTTGGTGGTACTGGGCTTGGTTTAATCATCACTAAACATATTGTTGAAGCGATGAACGGTCGCATAACGCTTAACTCAGCTCCTGGCAATGGCACCTGCTTTACATTTAATGCGGTATTTAGGACACCAAGCAATATAATTACCAGCGACTTACCTACTCAATCCTTAATTAATAAACGCGTGCTTTATTTAGAGCCGCATGAACACTCTCATCAAGCAACATTGTCGTTATTGAATGAATGGCAAATGCGAGTGACTGCGTGCACAGATGAAGAAAGTTTCTTAAACGAGATCAATAAAGATTTCAGCTATGACATCTGTATTATTGGCCATACCGCCACAATAGATGATATGCAGCAACTGAAAAGCTACGTGAAAGCAGTTCGCCCTGCGACTGATTATTTATATATTATGCTCAATACAGTGTCGCATAATATGCGTGAGGCATTTATCGGTAGTGGTGCTGATGCATGCCTTAGCAAGCCGCTTAATCACCGTAAACTGTGTGAAATATTGGCTGCACCTTATCGCCTTGACCACCCAGTACATAATATTGAACAGGGTGACGAAAAGCTTTTACCACTTAAAGTGTTGGTCGTTGACGACAATGACGCTAACTTAAAGCTTATTTGTACTCTTCTGGAAGAACAAATTGAGTTAATTGATACCGCCCATAATGGTTCTCAAGCCTACAGCTTAAGCAAAAGCCATAAATACGATTTAATATTTATGGATATTCAAATGCCAATCATGGATGGTATTACCGCTTGTAAACTTATTCGCGAATCATCACTCAATGAAGATACACCTATCATTGCAGTTACAGCGCACGCTTTGGCGGGTGAAAAAGAGCAACTGCTTAAAGATGGCTTTAAAGGTTACTTAACCAAGCCTATCGATGAAGATATGCTAAAACAAATCATCAGCGATCATAGCCCTCAATCACCTATTAATCGTGAGCGAAGTAAAGCAGCTGCCGTTCATTCGGAGCCACCATTTGAAAGCGCTCGTCTTGATTGGCAATTAGCACTACAACGCGCAGGCGGTAAAGAAGAACTAGCACTTGAAATGCTTAACATGCTATTACTGAGCGTGCCGGAGACCTTGCGCCTGCTCAATGAAGCTATAGAAAAAGAAGATTGCGAACATGTACTTAGCATTGTGCACAAGTTCCATGGCGCATGTTGTTATACCGGCGTACCAAAACTAAAATCACTTGCCGAAACTCTCGAAACAGCATTAAAAGGCGATTGCGATTTAAATTACATCGAGCCTGAACTGTTTGAGTTAATTGATGAGCTTAATAACTTGTTAAGCGATGCAGGTATGGTTGAGCAATAACGATAAAAAAACTCAATAAATTATATAAAGGAATATATTAATGAAAAACTATTTAATGCTAGCTAGCAGTTTGTTTGTATTTGGTTGCGCATCAACCGAAGAAAAACCAGTAAAATTAGAGTATGCGGATTTAGCTGTTAGCTATAATGAAATGGAGTCAGCAAAATGGCAACAGCTTGAACGCTTTCCTGCCAGATACCCAAAAAAAGCAGTTATCCAAGCAAAAGAAGGTTGCGCAACTATTGAGTATGTCATTACGCCACAAAATGAGATTAGAGATATTCAGGTAGTTACCTCAACTAACTCTGTATTTGCCGACGCAGCAAAAGATGTAATCACTAATTGGCACTGGAATGAGCTGGCGAAAAATATTACTGATAAAGCGGTGAAAACCCAAACTCGCTTTGACTTTTGTTTTGACACACCTGAGCAATCTTGCAAAGAGCTAAAACCTAACTATTCATGCCCTAGTTCAGATATTATTTATTCCACGGGTACACGCATAGTGAAGTATTAAAGGGAACTTGCTTTGTATTTTATCTTACTTATCGTCTTTAGTGCTGTTTCACTCACTTGGTTTTTCTTCCGCTATAAAAAACTAAGTATAGAAGCTAATAATTACGTAAAAACCAATTACACAGAGCAGTGGCAAACATACGAAAGCCAAGCCCGTTTGATGAAGGCAAAACCTAACTCGATGGTTTTTCATTCAGTTAAAAAAGGTGAATTGTCGGCCGTAGATGATGATGTTTTAAAAAGCTTTAAGAAAAAACATCAATATTTAGTGGCCCTACTCTGCCTATCGCCACTGTTATCATCCTACCTCTCAGAATTTATTGTTTACCTGAGTAAATAAAAAACGCGGCGGATATTATCTCCACCGCGTTCAGTATTCAAATTTGCTGGCTCTTATTAAAAGCGTCAGCTAAAGTCTTGCTTCAATCATTAAACGTTTCATATCGCTTACTGCTTTTTCTAAACCATCGATCGCTGCACGGGCAATAATTGCATGACCAATGTTTAACTCATAGATTTCTGGCATTGCCGCAATGGGTTTTACATTGTGATAATGAAGACCATGGCCGGCATTAACGATTAAACCTAGGCTATCAGCATATTGTACGCCGCTACGAATACGTTCAAGCTCAGTGTGAAGCTCTTCGTCATTCTCTGCATCGGCATAAGCACCTGTGTGAATTTCAACGTAAGGAGCATTACACGCTTTTGCAGCGTCAAGCTGCGCGTTGTCGGCATCAATAAATAACGAAACCTTAATTCCTGCTGCTGTCAGCTTTTCTGTTGCAGCTTTTACTTTTTCAAAGTTACCCACAACATCAAGGCCACCTTCTGTGGTGAGTTCTTCACGTTTTTCAGGCACTAAACACACATAAGCAGGTTTCACTTCAAGGGCGATGTCGATCATTTCATCGGTGACTGCAATCTCAAGATTCATACGTGTTTGAATCGTTTTTGCCATCACATATACGTCACGATCTTGAATATGACGACGGTCTTCACGCAAATGAATGGTGATACCATCTGCACCAGCATGCTCTGCAACAGCAGCGGCATGCGCAGGATCTGGGTAACTCGTGCCACGCGCTTGGCGTAAAGTGGCAATGTGATCAACGTTTACACCAAGAAGAATATCTTTCATTTTTTTACCTGTTTAAAACAACGATTCAAGGCTGAGTATCAGCCTACTTAATAAATAACTCACGGCTTTTTAATGGCTTTTTACCAAGTAAAGGCTTGAGTAGGTATCGACTTAATTGCTTAGCCATATATAACACATCAGGGGCGCTAAAGTCATGAGCCGCTATGGCATTTAATTGCTTTCCTGAAAAGCCACTATGGGGGTCGTCATGCAACAAAAAACCGTATTCAGCAAAGTACTGATAATTTGCTGCATCGTTTATTTCATCCCCTTGCGCATCAACGCTAAAATCAACACCGTAACCTAGCATCTCTAGCAGTTGAAACTCATATGAGCGCAGCACCGCTTGCAGGCTTTTAGTGGTCGACAACTCGTGTAAATGCTGTTTATAAAGATGATAAACACTTTCCATCGGCTCGTTGATTGGTACGATACGATTGGTTAATTCGTTCAAATAAAAACCACAATATAACTGGGTGCCAGTTAACATACTTTGCCCGCCATGGGGCTCAAAACGAGTGATGTATTTTAAATCAGACTTACCGCTGTATTGTACAAGCAGAGATTGGAAAGGTTGCAGTTGAGCTTTATGTTTAGTGGCCTGGCGACCACTAATACGAGCCAACATTCTCAGTTGACCAACGCCTTCTACCAGCATATCAAGCATAACTTGCGAGTCACTAAAAGGACGTCGATGCAGCAAGTATGCTGTGTAGAATTCGCTATTCATGGCGTGTAAGCTTTACTTAGTCTTCACCATAGCCAAGGCTACGTAGCGCACGTTCATCGTCAGCCCAACCAGATTTGACTTTTACCCACAGTTCTAAAAACACTTTGTTATCAAGCATTTCTTCAAGGTCTTTACGCGCTTCACGACCGATAACTTTTAGCTTTTCGCCCTTGTTACCGATCACCATACGTTTTTGTGTTTCGCGCTCAACCAAGATAAGGCCATTGATTTGCCAAACACCATTATCGAGCCATTTAAACTGTTCTATTTCTACCGTGACAGAATAAGGTAACTCATCACCCATAAAACGCATCAGCTTTTCACGGATAACTTCTGCCGACATGAATCGCATAGAGCGATCTGTCACGTAGTCCTCAGGGAAATAAAACTCGCAAAGAGGAAGACGCTTGGTTACTTCAGCTTTGATTAGTTCAATATTTTTACCCTGCTTAGCAGAAACAGGAATAATACCAACAAAGTCAAACTTTTCGCCCAAGAACTGCATGTGTGGCAGCACAAGATCGCGATCTTTTACTTGGTCGATTTTATTCATTACCAATAACACCGGACGACCACTTTGGCGTACTTTGTTAAGTACCATCTCATCGTCTTCGTTCCAGTGTGTTCCTTCAACCACAAAAATGATCAGTTCTACATCACCAATTGAACTTGATGCTGCTCTGTTCATTAAACGGTTAATGGCACGCTTTTCTTCTACGTGTAAACCCGGAGTGTCGACGTACACTGCTTGGTATTTACCTTCGGTATGAATACCCATAATACGGTGACGTGTAGTTTGCGGTTTACGCGAAGTAATCGACACCTTTTGCTCAACAATGTAGTTAAGTAAGGTCGATTTGCCCACATTTGGACGGCCTACAATGGCAATCATCCCGCAGTGTGTATCTAGCTCTGCAGGTGATTTAGAGATTAAATCATCAAGATTCATTTTTAAGTATCTTTAAGGCTTTTTCAGCGGCTTTTTGCTCTGCTTTACGACGCGAGCTACCCACTGAGATAATGCTATCCATCCCTTCAACAATACATTCAACCGTGAATGTTTGATTGTGCGCTTGGCCCTTTGTATCAATAACAGTGTAGCCTGGTAACGATAGTTTGCGCGCTTGTAAGTATTCTTGAAGTAATGTTTTCGGGTCTTTTTGGTTCAAACCTGGCGAAATTGCATCAAGGCGAGACTCATACCAGCTTAAAATAAGCTCTCCACATTGTTCAATGTTTGAGTCTAAGAACACCGCGCCAATAATCGCTTCAACAGCATCGGCAAGGGTTGATTCGCGGCGAAAACCGCCACTTTTCAATTCACCTGGGCCTAAGCGTAAGTAATCGCCCAAGCCAAATTCTAGGCCAAATTCAGCCAAGGTTTGTCCACGCACTAAGGTCGAGCGCATACGGCTTAAATCACCTTCACGTGCTTTTGGAAATTTATTATAAAGCGCATTAGCAATCACAAAACTCAAAATTGAATCGCCCAAAAACTCTAAGCGTTCATTATGTTGACCTTTATGACTGCGATGCGTCATTGCCTGCTCAAGCAACGCTTGATCAGTAAATGTATAACCTATTTTATTGTATAACTCTGTTACGTTTTTTTTCATCGTTACTGAATATTACCTAGGCGTTCAAAACGAACACCAGTTGGAACCCAGCTTGGTAAAAAGTCATCTGGGCCATTTTCAAATTCAAAACTCATCCATATAAAGACGGCTTTACCAACCAAGTTTTCTTTTGGTACAAAGCCCCAAAAGCGACTGTCTTGGCTATTATCACGGTTATCACCCATCATAAAATAATGATCGGCAGGAACCACCCACTCATCTGAGCGAGTACCCGGCTGCTGATAATAGCGGCCTTTCATTTCAGGCGCTTGCGGGTTAATCAAGATATTATGATTGACTGTGCTTAGACCTTCTTCTAAACGCACCAAATTCATTGAACCTTGTTTGAACTCATCGCTATTGAGGATTTCCATATCAATTTTATTGTATTCATTACACAGCAACTCACCCTGTTGCGTAGCACCTTCTTCACATTTTGGCTGAATATAAAGGTGCTTGTTGCGATAAACAATCTTATCGCCAGGTAGACCTATTGCTCGTTTAATGTAATCAACACGCTCATCAAGTGGGTATTTAAATACAACAATATCACCACGCTCTGGCTCGTTTACATCAACTAGCTGACTGCGCCAAACTGGGTCTTTAATGCCATATGAGTACTTTTGAACAAGAATAAAGTCACCCACAAGTAAAGTTGGCATCATCGAACCAGATGGAATTTGAAACGGTTCAAAAATAAATGAGCGGAAGATGGTGATTGCCGCAATCATCGGAAAAATTGATTTAGCCGTTTCAGTAATACTTGGCTCAGGCGCAATTAATGCAGCGGTTTCTTCATCTAAATCACCACCTGCGGCATTTTGAGCAAGGGCAATTCGCTGTTGACGCTTCGGCGCAAACATAAAGTGGTCAATTAACCAAATTAAACCTGAGCCAAGTGTTAACAACACTAAGAAAATTGAAAAATAACCCGCCATGCATTAATTCCTATATCTACTTCTTATTATTTACCAACTTTAAGGATAGCTAAGAATGCATCTTGAGGAACTTCAACGTTACCTAATTGCTTCATTCGCTTTTTACCTTCTTTTTGCTTCTGTAGTAGCTTTTTCTTACGGCTCACGTCACCACCGTAACATTTTGCGATTACGTTTTTGCGTAATTGCTTAACTGTTGTACGTGCAATCACATGCTGACCAATCGCTGCTTGAATCGCAATATCAAACTGCTGACGTGGGATCAGATCTTTTAGCGCTTCCGCTAACTGGCGACCACGTGACTGCGCAATATCACGGTGCACAATAATAGCAAGTGCATCAACACGCTCACCATTAATTAGTACATCAACACGCACCATGTCTGAAGCTTGGAAATGCTTAAAGTTATAATCAAGTGATGCAAAACCACGACTTGTTGATTTTAACTTATCAAAGAAGTCCATTACTACTTCAGCCATGGGTAATTCGTACGTCACCGCAACTTGCTTACCATGGTAGCTCATTTTAGTTTGCATACCACGCTTTTCAACACAAAGTGTAATTACGTTACCCAAAAACTCTTGCGGAACTAAGATGTTAGCTTCAACAATTGGCTCACGGATTTCAATAATATTGTTTACCGGTGGTAGGTCAGACGGGTTATCTATTTGTTTAGTTCCGTCTTTTGTTTCTACTTCGTAGATTACTGTTGGCGCAGTAGTAATAAGATCAATGTCGTACTCTCGCTCAAGACGTTCTTGAATGATTTCCATGTGTAGCATACCTAAGAAACCACAACGGAAACCAAAACCAAGTGCTGTTGAGTTTTCTGGTTCGAAGAATAACGACGCATCGTTCAAGCTTAGTTTATCAAGCGCATCACGGAATGATTCATAATCATCTGATGAGATTGGGAACATACCAGCATAAACCTGCGGTTTAATGCGTTGGAAGCCAGGTAAACGCTCAGGGGCAGAATTACGTTGAAGCGTGATAGTATCACCAACTGGTGCACCGTGGATTTCTTTAATACCCGCAATAACAAAACCTACTTCACCGGTTTTTAAGATACCCGTGTTGGTTTGTTTTGGAGTGAAAATACCCACTTTATCTGCGATATGAACTTGCTCATTCGACATGATCTTAATTTTATCGCCAGAGCGTAATTCACCGTGTTTGATACGTACTAATGATACAACGCCTTGATATGGGTCAAACCATGAGTCAATGATAAGCGCTTGTAGTGGCTTATCTTTGTCACCTACCGGTGGCGGAATATCTTTAACAATAACTTCTAATACTTCTTCAATACCAATACCTGTTTTAGCACTACATTGCACTGCATCTAGAGCATCGATACCGATAATATCTTCAATTTCTTCAGCTACACGAAGAGGGTCGGCTTGCGGTAAGTCGATTTTATTTAGAACTGGAATAACTTCTAAGTCCATTTCGATTGCTGTGTAGCAGTTTGCCAATGTTTGTGCTTCAACACCTTGGCCCGCATCTACAACCAATAATGCACCTTCACAGGCTGCAAGTGAACGCGATACTTCGTATGTAAAGTCAACGTGTCCTGGGGTATCGATGAAGTTTAACTGGTATGTTTCGCCGTCTTTAGCTTTATAATTTAGTGTTACACTTTGCGCTTTGATGGTAATACCACGCTCACGCTCAATGTCCATTGAGTCTAACACCTGCTGCTGCATTTCACGGTCTGTTAAACCACCACAAACTTGGATAAGACGGTCTGAGAGAGTCGATTTACCATGGTCAATATGGGCGATGATCGAAAAATTACGGATATGCTTCATAAACTGGATTCTAAACTTCTATATAAATGGACTAAGTGTATAAAGCGACAATTTTACATTTAATTGGCTTTAATCACCATCTATTTGAGTGAAAGGAATAGTAATTGGGTGAATTTTTATTACTTTTATATCGTGCTTGAGGCTCTTAACCCTTGATTTTGCTATTGCATAGCCCGTTAAGCCACCAATCACGGCTGCTAAAATTTGCCAGCCCTCAGGTAATGAAAAAGCGGCAAAAGCGATTAAAGCAAATCCCAAACTGAGTAAAAGTGGCAACATATACACAGCCATCGCATGTTTAACTAGATGACTATCATCAAGTGCTAAGGTCACTTTTTGACCGACTTTTAACTCGGAATCAAAGGTATAGGGGAAAGTTTTTTTGGCTGTTCCAAACAGTTTAGCGAATACTTGCGAGCCACATCGGCCATTACAGCCGGCACAGGCCTGTTTTTGCTCTGCTTCTAAGTTCGCTGTCGTGCCTTTAACCGACACGACAGTGAGTGTTTGTTCAATCATAATTTAAAGAGGTCGCGCTACCGACTCAGCTATAGCTTTGGCTGTCATAGCGGGAATATTACCAACAACCGATACATCAAAGCCACCGCCATTGTGAACATAAACCGTCGTTGCACCCGATGATAGTGCACCACTGGCTCGTTTGCCTGGTAAAGGTCTTTGAATAAACACAGATACTTCCACAAAACCATCAGAGTATAAGTAATAGTCTGTTAGTTCATTATTTAAGTCTAATTTGTGGCGATCTGACTTTAACAATTTGAATCCATCTGGCAACCAGCCAATATTCCAATTATTGCCAGCACCTTCAGATGCATTTTCAATCTCAGTGGTTGGCATAGCAGCAGGAAAACTACGGTTTTGCATTTCAAGTAGCATTGGCGCTGGCTGCTCGGTCACACTTATGTGAGTTAACTGTAATTGCTCCAACATTTCGCCTTTATGATCAACATAAGCAGACTTAAGTAGAAGCGATGATTCGGTATCAATCCAAATCCAGTAGTTAAATTTATGCTCATCTTTTGATTCAATACGCACTAACTGCGCTGAGCGACCTGCAATACGTCCTTTACCACCTAGCACAAAATCATAATGTGCACTTACGCGTTCAATATCTTTAAAAAGTACTTCAGGAATAGGCCCGGCAATAGTGTCGGTTTTGATTGTATAAGGCTGTGAGTGAGGCTCAAAATAAGTAACTTGTCCGTTAACTCTTGCCATCTCAAGCCCTGCACCATTAAGCAAGCTCAAATGTTCAAGCTCGATATCACCTTGTTTAGCATGCAACCAACGATAAGGTTCCATGGTTTGGCCTTTAACGACGACAAAAGATGCATCAAAGTTGCGGGTATGAACGGCATCAGCCATATTAAGTAATAATGCTTTGGCGGGGTTTTCATCACTGGCAAAAGCCGGAGCCATTAATGCCAGTGACAAAATAAAAGTAAACACTTTCATTTAATTAGTTTTTTTCCTCTTCTGCGTTTTCTGCAGTTTGTGAACTTTCCAGAGAATAGGCAACACGTGCTTGACGCTGATGCTCAAGAACTAATGCCCCTATACGCTGCTGTTGTAATTCACGTAAACCTTGCTCTGCGTTTTCAAGTGCAGGTTGTTCTGATGAATAGCTAACAGGTGACGCAACCCCCGTTAAAGGTGTTGTTTGTAAAAGTGGAATGTCACTTTCTGGTGATTCGGTGTTCTGCGGCAATGTTTGTACGCCCACAATCGCAAACATAGCAACACTTGCAGCAATTGCAACTTGGGCAAATGGACGACGCCAATTAAATGCTACAACGTTATCTGTGCCTGTTGCCGCCACGATTTCTTCGCTTTTTGGTGCTGTTGTTTTATTCGCGAAATCAGAGTAAACAGGTTCTTGCTCAAGTGATTCTGCCACTGCGTCTGCAATGTCGAAATTAAAAGCGTTATTATTTGCCTCAGCACGCATTACGTCACCGATCATCGCGTAACGACCAAATGTTGCTACATCGTCGTTAGTGATCGCTTGATCAGTTAACTGCTGCTCGCCGTCAAGTAACGCGGACAACTGCTCATTATCCAACTTGTTAACGTCTGCTTTTGTCATACTAAGACTCACCTATTAATGGATTCAATTTATTATCAATCGCCTCACGGGCACGAAATATACGCGAGCGTACCGTTCCCACAGGGCAATCCATAACCACGGCTATTTCTTCATAGCTCATCCCTTCAATTTCACGAAGGGTTATCGCGGTCTTCAGATCTTCAGGCAAACTATCAATCGTATTAAAAATTACAGCACGTACTTCGTCACTTAATAACAGGTTTTCAGGTGATGCGTTAGAACGCATAGCATCTGCACTGTCATAAAATTCGGCTTCTTCAGCATCAACATCGTTTGCGGGGGGCTTTCGGCCCTGCGCAACCAAGTAATTTTTAGCACAATTTACGGCGATACGGTATAACCAAGTATAAAAGGCGCTATCACCTCTAAAGTTAGGTAGAGCTCGATACGCTTTAATAAACGCCTCTTGCGCGACATCAGCGACATCACCTTGGTTCGACACATAACGTGAAATCAAACCTGCAATTTTGTTCTGATATTTTCTAACTAATAGGTTGAAGGCGTTTTTATCTCCTTGCTGGACCCTTTTAACTAACGCTAAATCCAAATCCTGCTCGCTCATTCGAGCCGGTACTCCTCTGTTTGATTCTTGCTTGCTATTCATATACTCGCCATTGTTTACACAAACTCTGACTGCAGCATGAATATAAAAGTTCAGTTTAAAATGATTTTTTTATAAAATAGCATGCAAATAAATTGAGTCATACCGATCTTATTACACAATAAGTTCAAATACTGCTGTTAAATCAACGGGTACATAAGTTCACTGTGAATTAAATAAATTTAAACAAACAGCCTAAAGTAGACTGTTTATGTGACCTAAAACCTAATAAGATTGGTATAACATATTAAAATGACTAATAGTGTTACTGCAAATATGGTACATATACGTATACCACATAAAAAAATATTTGCTCAAACTTTTGGCACTACTAGCCGAGCATTGTAACCGCAAAGACCACAGACATGAACCAAAATAAACATCACATTACTGATGTCGCTATCATTGGCAGCGGCGCCGCTGGCCTTTCTCTTGCTTTATCTCTTGCTAACCATTGCAAGGTCACTGTACTAAGTAAAGGTGCACTGACTGAAGGGTCAACCTTATATGCACAAGGTGGCATTGCCGCGGTATTTGATAAAAAGAATGACAGCATTGAATCTCATGTTGAAGATACACTCGATGCGGGTGGTGGTTTATGTGACCGAGATGCGGTGCATTACACTGCAAGCAATGCTAAGACGTGTTTGAAATGGCTAATCGAACAAGGTGTGCCTTTTGATATGGAGTTTGACTCAAAAGGTAAAGAGCGCTTTCATTTAACTCGTGAGGGTGGCCACAGTCATCGCCGTATTTTACACGCTGCAGATGCCACTGGTCGCGCAGTGCAAACAACTTTAATTAGCCAAGTACAAGCCCATCAAAACATTACCTTGCTAGAAAACTATAATGCGATTGATTTAATCAGTGATAAGAGTCTAGGTAAAAAGGGCAAACATATTCATGGTTTATATGTATGGAACTGTGAAGAGAAAAAAGTCGAAACAATTTCAGCCAAATTCGTTGCACTTGCCACTGGTGGAGCCAGCAAAGTTTATCTATATACTTCTAACCCTGATGTATCAAGTGGCGATGGTATTGCCATGGCATGGCGTGCGGGGTGTCGGGTTGCCAATATGGAATTTAACCAATTCCACCCAACTAGTTTATATCACCCAGAGCTACAAAACTTTTTGATTACCGAAGCAATGCGTGGTGAAGGTGCATATTTAAAACGCCCCGATGGCACCCGTTTTATGAAAGATTTTGATGAGCGTGAAGAGCTTGCTCCTCGTGATATCGTGGCTCGTGCTATCGATTTTGAAATGAAACGCCTTGGTGCGAACTGTGTCTATCTTGATATTAGCCACAAAGACAAAGACTTTATCATTGAGCACTTCCCTACCATCTATGCAAAATGTTTAAGTGTGGGCTTAGATATTACTAAAGAAGCCATTCCAGTGGTTCCGGCTGCACACTATACATGTGGTGGGGTGATGACTGACTTTAATGGCCGCACAGATTTAGACAACCTTTATGCTGTTGGCGAAGTCGCTTACACAGGCTTACATGGTGCTAATCGCATGGCGAGTAACTCGTTACTTGAGTGTATTGTGTTTGCCCATGCCGCAGCGAAAGACATCTTAAGTAAAATCGATGCAAGCCCTGCCCTTGAAGCCCTCCCACTATGGGATGAAAGCCGCGTCACTAATTCAGATGAAGAAATCGTCATCACTCATAACTGGCATGAACTAAGATTATTTATGTGGGATTACGTGGGGATTGTACGCTCAACTAAACGCTTAGAGCGTGCCCTTCACCGTGTGGAGTTACTACAACAAGAAATTCACGATTACTACGCTAACTTCAGAGTGTCTAATAACTTATTAGAGCTTAGAAATCTCGTGCAAGTAGCTGAGCTGATAATTCGCAGTGCCCTTGAGCGTAAAGAAAGCCGTGGTTTACACTACACTATTGATTACCCAGAACAAAACGACAATCCAACACCAACAATACTGACCCCTAAGTCGGTTGCTGCACTGCAATAACAGCACGTTTCAAACGCGAAAAATAAACGTCTTCTACACTGGCTGCTGAAATAATCAGCCAGTGTGACTGATAAAACCCCTCAAGCCTGAGCACTACGTAGTTTGCAAAGATATAACTTTTCGGACTTATCTCGCCTTGCAATTGAATGTTGTCACTCACAAATCTTAACTGTGAGTATTCTAAAATAACTGTGCCGTTTTCAGGATGTGCTTGTTTTGCTTTTTTAAAACTAATAATGCCTGCAATCAGGCTAGATGAAATAGCAAATATTTGTGTTATCAAGGAGTGGGCGGTAAGAAAGAACGCTATAGCAAGAAAACAAAAAAAGACCACAAATGGTTTGTGGTCTAGTTTATTATTTTTAACGACAAACCTATACACGAACTCGGTCTAAAATTAACGAGACCATAGTGTTTAGTTCTGGATCTTTACACTCTTCATGCCCCATGAACCATGCGAACAAATCAGGATCATCGCTCTCAAGTAAGCGTTGAAATACAGCTTGCTGCTCTTTGCTAAGTGAGTCAAACGCTTCTTCAACGAATGGCATGAATAAAACATCAAGTTCCAACATACCGCGACGGCATGCCCAACGAATACGTTCTTTACTGTGAATTTCAGTCATTTTAAACCTCGTACTTATTTGTCTGCAGTTTAACAAATTGCCATCGAATAAACAGCTATTTAAATTGCTACCCTAACTAAGTTATCATTACCTCTCATTCATATCGTAAAGAAGGTTTTTATGTCGACTGTTTACGCATGTCCTTTATCTTATTCGCTTATCAGCCTAACTGGCAAAGATAAGCTGTCTTACCTTCACGGACAAATTACACAAGATATCAATAAGCTCAACAAAGATAACTTTTTATGGGCTGGACACTGTAATGCCAAAGGCAAACTTTGGGGTGTGTTTAGACTTTTTGAGCATCAAGATAGCTACTACCTTGTGGGCACAAAACCTGAAGTTGAGCAGTCACTGGTAGAGTTAAAAAAATATGCGGTATTTTCCCAAGTAGACATTCAGCAAAGTGAAAAACCGCTTATTGGCCTAATTGGTGATGACCTTAATAATACACTTAAATCACTCAACATTGAGTTTGATGAGGAACACAGTGCCGTTGACTTTGCTGGCGGTAAAGCATTAAAACTTGCTGATAACCGTGTTCTACTGATGGTCAATAACGACTTTTGTTTACCAGACGAAGTCACGGCCCTTGATGATGATGCACGTTGGCAACAAGCTGCAATTGCAGCTGGTGAGCCATCTTTAAATAGCGACGCCATTGGCGAGTACGTACCACAAATGGTGAACCTACAAGCACTAGGTGGTATCAGCTTTAGAAAAGGTTGTTATACAGGCCAAGAAACTGTCGCTCGCATGAAATATCTGGGCAAAAATAAACGCGCTATGTATATCGTTGCAGGCACAGCCGAAGGTCAACTTGATGAGCTTGAGCTCGAAACCAAGATGGGCGAGAATTGGCGTCGTGCAGGCAAGCTAATTAGCCAAAGTTATAATCAAGATACGCAAACATTAATGGGCCTTGTTGTGCTGCCAAACGACAATGAAGCAGGCCAAGTGTTGCGTGCTAAACACCTCCCTCAGGTTGAGCTATCAATTCAAGCTCTGCCTTACTCTCTCGAAGATGAATAAATAGGAAAGACTATGATCGTAGCAGCAAACAAAGTGGTAAAAATGCATTATTCAGTATTGGATAATAACAAAAACACTATCGACAACTCTTTCGATGGTGAACCACTGGTGTTTATCGTGGGCACTGGCTACCTAATTCCAGGCCTAGAGGATGCGCTACTAGGTAAAGAAGCCGGTGACACATTTAGCGTAACTGTAGAACCAGAGCAAGGCTATGGTGAACGTCATGATGACTTGATGCAAGCTGTGCCTAAGTCGATGTTCGAAGGAATGGAAATCGAAGTTGGTATGCAGTTTCGTGCGACAACTGATGCCGGTGATCAATCAGTAATGATCATCGAAATCCAAGATGAAGATGTGATTGTAGATGGTAACCACCCTCTTTCAGGCATCACTCTACATTTTGATGTTGAAGTACTTGAAGTACGCGATGCAACAGAAGAAGAGTTGGCACATGGTCATGTGCACGGTGAAGGCGGTTGTGGTCACAGCCACTAAACCATGACTATAAAAAAAGCGCCATTGGCGCTTTTTTTATATCTCAGTGCTTATTCAGCTGTTTTCTGTGCATCCAGTGCTGGCTCTGGTTCAGCAATATGCTCTCTAAGCGCAGCAAGTAAACCTTCTTGGTCATTGGTCCCTAAGCGATACTTTGTACCGTCTTTCATAGCAAGCTCTACTGCACTGAATCCAGAGACACTGTAAACCCATCCATCATGTGTAATACGCAGGCCTATGCCATGTCGAAATGAGTTACTTACTGCCCGAACAGATTCAATCTCATCAAAAGTCACTGTTTTACCAAATACACCCGGACCGAATGCCCAGCTTACGTTTTTATCACTCACCTTAATGGTTAAACCATGAAATAAAAAGGCCACCAGCACTAAGATAGCACTAAACACCATGAGTGGAATATCTGCACCAATTAAATTCCATGCTAAGGCAATAAAGCCGCCAATCCAGCCTAAAATAACAAAAATAAAAATAGCGTACTGCTTATGTTGATACATACTGAGATATTCTCTTAAAAGCTATAAACAAAGGTCGCACTCAGCTCAGAATCGTACTTGAGCTTTTCTTCTTCCGGTTTTGAGTTATAGCGATACATATAAGTAAATTTGAGTGATACATCACCCATAATTTTGCTGATCAATGAGGTTTCTGATTTTAAACGCGAGTTTAATCCCGACAACGATTGTTCATAACTGACGTCTTGATTAAAGCGAGTGCGAGCAGAGACCGTACGCTCCCACTGCAATGCCATTCGAAGTAAGTAACCTGTTTTTGTTTCATCTTCTTCTGTGGCTGTCTCTTGATCTGCCACTGAGCGATACAAACCGGGTCCTACGTCAATATCCACCTTATTTTTACTACCTTGATAAATACGATTTCCGTATCCTGTCGCAACGGTGCTTTTAAACTCTAGACCACTAAATTTGTCTCGTTCGTAATCACTATAAATAAAGAATGATTCGTTTTTGACATTCAGCTTGTAGTTGCCTTGCCCAGATACAAAGATACGATCCGCAGACACTTCTTCAGTTCCTGTTTCATCGTTACGATCGCGCTTATACAGGGTGTCGAGCTTAAATTGATTACGCCACTTTTCAAAGTCTTGATAAAGGTTACCTTTAAGTTTGAAGCTGGTTGAATCTGTATTACCACGACTTACCATAAAGCCAAACTCAATATCACCATAAAGCAACTCGCCTTTATGAATTTTATGGATCTCTTCTTCTGATAATTGCCCGTATTCATGAAAGTCTTCAAACGGATCAACAGCAAAAGCCTGCCAACTACTAACGAGCATGGCGGCTAAGATAATTCGTTTTAGGGTATTAAAACAATTAAAAGTAGAGTCAAACATCAGCTGGCGCGTTATTCGCTATCTTTCCAAAGTATGTGGCAAAACGGAGCATCTTTATCTCGGCTAATTAAAATCTTGGCGAATAAAATATCTTGGTTTTCAAATTCAAGTCCAACTAAGACTTGTACAAAGAGCTCAGGTTCAATTTCTAGTGCAACAAATTCTTGCCACTGCTCATCAGGCTCACCTTCTTCAATAAAACCCAACTCTTCTCTGTGTTCATTAAAGTCAGCAATATCCTGCTCGTTCAAATTATCAGGTGCTAACTCTAAAAAGATATCATATGCCTGATGCGTTACTTCTTCTTCACTATATAAACGTGGACCTGCCATTGTTCAAACCCTCTGCGCATTCGGATTGCGTTAATCGGAATATGATAACAAACCTATTTTCTTTTTTGCCAAAAAAAAAGCCAGGTTACCCTGACTTTTTTGTTATTTTTTATCAATTATTAATCGTGAGCTGACTCACCCTTGATTTTTTCGCGCATAGATTGCACTAAAGTGTAAAATAGCGGCACTAATAAAGTACCAAAAATTGTGGCGGCTAGCATACCAAACAACACTGTGATACCAAGTGAAATTCGGCTTCCTGCCCCTGCCCCACTGGCAAATACCAGCGGAAGTACACCAAGCACAAACGATAATGCAGTCATCAGTACTGCTCTAAAACGTAACTTGGCTGCATTTAATGCCGCTTCAAATATAGTTTTCCCTGCAGCCCGCTCTTCCATAGCAAATTCAACAATCAAGATGGCCGTTTTGGTTGAAAGACCAATTAGCAGCACTAACCCCACCTGTGCATAAATGTTGTTTTCCATACCAATTACGTACAGCGCAAGCATGGCACCAAATAGCGCCAGCGGTACCGCAGCAATAACCGAGAAAGGAATTGTCCAACTTTCGTATTGCGCTACTAAGAATAAGTAAACAAATACCACTGCTAAGCCGAACAAAATCGGAGCCATGTTACCGGCTTCAATTTCTTGCTTCGATTGGCCTGCCCATTCGTATACATAGCCCGTTGGCAATTGATCAGCCAACTCTTGCATTACTTTAATAGCATCACCACTTGCATAACCCGCCGCTGGTTGTCCGCTAATGCTGGCACTACGATATAAGTTAAAGTGCGTTAAACTTGTAGGGCCAAGAATTGGCTCAAGTTTAGCGAGTGTTGTGAGCGGCACCATGGCACCTTCATCATTTCGTACATAGTAATACTGCAAGTCTGTTGGGTTCTGTCTAAATTGGCTTTCTGCCTGCATGATCACTCGGTAAGTACGGCTAAATTGATTAAAGTCATTAATATATAATGAGCCTAATTGCGCTTGTAGCGTCAAGAAAATATCACTCAATGCGACCCCTTGTGCTTTCGCCTTATTACGGTCTACCTCTAATAAGTACTGTGGCACATTAGCCCTAAAGGTACTGTATACATTAGAAAGTTCTGGTCGCTGGTTTGCTTCATAAACAAGGCCATTTAACACTTGAGCAAGCTCTGCTGGCTCACGCCCTTCACTGTCTTGTAATCTAAACTCAAAGCCTGCACTAGTGCCAAGCCCGGGTATTGAAGGAGGGTTAAATGCCATAATTTGCGCATCTGGCATTGCCCAGAACTGCCCCATCAAGCGGGTTAAAACCGAACGTAAGCCAAGCTCAGGACTCGTTCTCTCTTCCCAATCTTTGAGTACCACGATACCCAAAGCGTTGTTTGAACCTGCACCACCAAGTAATGAAAAACCAGACACCGCAATAAAATCGGTTGCAGCTGGTTCATTTTTCACAATATCGCCCAACTTGTGCATCACATCTTGGGTACGGCCACTTGCTGCAGCATCTGGAAGTTGCACATCTACAAACAAGAAGCCTTGATCTTCTGCTGGTACAAAGCCCGTAGGAACAGTTTTCACCAACCACCCAGCAGCTGCAAAAATAACCACGGCAAACAGTGCCATTCTTGCTGTACGTTTTAGGATAAAGTTAATAACTTTACTGTAGCCATTGGTTGAGCGCGTAATGATGTTTTCAAATGGTGCTAACCATTTAATAGGCTTCATGGCTTTTTCATTAAGCAGTAATGCACATAATGCAGGACTCAGGGTTAATGCATTAACGGAGGAAATAAGCACTGCAAACGAAATCGTGACCGAAAATTGCTTATAAAGCTCACCCGTTATCCCTGGCATAAAACCAACAGGCACAAACACCGCAAGCAGCACTAAGGTCGTTGCCACTATTGGCCCTGATACTTGCTCCATCGCCTTTGTGACCGCTTCTTTTATTGGTAGCTTTTCTTCTTTTAGTATCCGTTCAACGTTTTCTATAACAATGATGGCATCATCAACAACAATTCCTATTGCGAGTACCAAGCCAAATAAAGTGATCAGGTTAATGGAATAACCCATCATCATCATAAAAGCAAAAGTACCCACTAAAGATACTGGAATAGCGACCGTTGGAATAAGCGTTGCGCGCCAGTTTTGTAAGAATAAAAAAACCACTAAAATAACCAAGCCAACGGCTTGAACCAGAGTAACCACCACTTCTTCGATTGAACGGTTAATAAATTCTGTGGTGTCATAAGGAATCGAATACTTCACACCATCAGGCAATTGTTTTGCAAGCTCTTCCATTCGTGCTTTAACATCGTTAGCTACTTGCGTCGCATTCGCTTCAGTCAATTGGTAAATTACAATAAACGCGGTGTCTTGCTGGTTTAATTTTGCGGTGGTGCTATAACTTGCCGCCCCCAGTTCAATGCGCGCAATATCGTTCAAGCGCACAAAGTTACCGTCTTTATTTGAGCGAATTATGGTTTGACCAAACTCTTCTGGGGTTTTTAAGCGCCCTCTTGCTTGAATCGAGTATTCAAACTGCTGACTAGGAGCCGATGGCGCAGCACCTAATTTACCTGCGGCTACAATAGTATTTTGTTCTTGCAATGCAGCCCGCACTTCAGCCACAGTTAAACCAAGCGAAGCCATACGATCTGGGCGTAACCACAAGCGCATTGAATAGGTTTGCTCCCCCATAACTTCAGCAGAAGCAACCCCGTTAATACGCCCTAACGGTTCAGTTAAGTAGTTAGTTGCGTAATTGCTCAAGAAGATTGCGTCAATATTTTCCTTATCAGAGTAAAGATTAATACCGAGCAACATTGAACTAGACTTTTTCTTAACCGATACACCTTGGCGCTTCACTTCCTCAGGTAAACCTGACTCCGCCAGTGCAACTCGGTTTTGGACATTAACTTGAGCAATATCAGTATCTGTACCGACCTTAAAGTGCACCGTAATATTCGCGGTGCCATTGTTCGATGAGGTGGATTCTATGTACATCATATCTTCAACCCCATTGACTTGCTCTTCAATGGGTCGCACAACAGACTCTTCAACGATCTGCGCACTTGCGCCTGGGTAGCTGGCAGATATCTGCACTTGTGGTGGTGTTATTTGCGGGTACATATTCACTGGCAATAATGACATTGAAATCAACCCCGCGATGGTAATAACAATCGATATTACCAAGGCAAACTTAGGACGAGATATAAATGTTTTACTGATCATATCTCACTCCTAAGAGTTAGCTTTGCTAGTGATGGTGCCCGTTGTCGGATCGACTTGCTTTTCTACCGGTTTAACCTCAGCGCCTTGACGCACTTTTTGTAAACCTTCAATAATGACTTTTTCACCAGCCTCTAAGCCTGACTCAACAACCCACATAGCATTAATGCGTCGACCTAATTGAACAATGCGCATAGCAACTTTGTTTTGATCATCAACAACAAGTACAAATTTCCCTTGTTGATTTTCCTGCACAGCGACTTGTGGGATCAGCGCTAATTCTTTTTTATTTATGCTTTCAACAATTAAGGTTACAAATAAGCCTGGCATCACGATCCCCTCAGGATTATCGAACGCAGCTCTTAGCTCTACAGTGCCGGTGTTTTGATTAATTTTTGTATCTGCAAAATCAAGCACACCTTTATTTGGGAATGTTGAATTGTTAGGAAGTTTAAGAGTTAAATCGATGGGTACATCTTGCGGGTTGCTCTCACTAGTTTGATGCTCTTGACGATAACTAATGTAGTCTCCCTCTTCCACCTGAAAACTAACATAGATAGGGTCAACATCTGTCAATTCAGCAAGCTCATTTGATGATGGGCCAACAATATTCCCTACATCGTAATTTACTTTACCAATGCGCCCTGTAAATGGAGCATGTATTTCGGTGTAGCTTAAATTTAATTCTGCTTTTTCAAGTTCAGCTTCAGTTGCCTTTACAGCTGCTGTTGCTTGTTCGAAATTAGTGGTTAATTTATCTAGATCAGACTGAGAGATAAATCCTTCAGAGGCGACTTCTCGGCCACGCTTTAAATCGCGTTCAGCTGAACTCGCTGCTGCAATTTTACTTTTTAGATCGGCTTTTACTTTAGCCACTGTCGAGCGGTATTCAGACGGGTCAATACGCAGCAGCAACTGGTCTTTTTCAACAGTAGAGCCTTCATCGAAGTGACGTTCTATTAACTCACCTTCTACACGAGCTCTAATTTTTACTTCTTGAAACGCTTCGGTTCGTGCTACAAATTCACGATAGTTGCCGATTTCTTTTGTAGAGACATTAAACACAGAAACAGCCGGAGGCGGCGTAGCTTGTTGTTTTGCTTTATCATCTGAACAGCCAACCAATGTGGTTGTTAATGCTACAGAAATTGCAGCAAAAGCCAAAGAACGAGATGATTGTTTAGTTATGCGAGCTGTTTTGCGCATCAGCATATATATACTCCTTGTAGCGCGACTTAAAGCTAAGTCTAGTCGTGTCATGGGATTTTGCGAAAGTATCTAACTAATCACAAAATCAAACTAGCTATGAACTAGCATCTTTGTTTTAAAAATATACACCAATTTGTAACTAAATATATGACAAGGTTACCCATTTTTGGAAAATATAATGATTCCTTGCGACACATCAGCAATTCTTTACTTAGTTGTAATTAGCTCGTAAGCTCTAACAAACAGGTCAGAGGAGTTACCATGATAAAACTAGAAATAAAACAACAGGTCGCATGGGTAAGCCTTGCTCGTCCCGAGAAACAAAATGCACTCAGTTTTGCCATGTTTGTCGAACTTGCAAACGTAATCAAAAAAATTAAACGCGATCGCAGTTTACGCGCTGTAGTTATCTCTGGCGAAGGCGACCATTTTTGCTCTGGTCTTGATGTTGCTGCGGTGATGAAAAAGCCGAGTAATATCATCAAGCTGTTATTCAAGTGGTTACCAGGAAACCAAAACTTAGCGCAAAAAGTGGTGTTAGGGTGGCAAGACTTAAGTATTCCGGTGATTGCAAAAGTGACCGGACATTGCTTTGGTGGCGGTATGCAAATCGCACTCGGTGCTGATTACCGCATCGTCGATAAAAACGCTAAATTAGCGATTATGGAAGCGCGTTGGGGCCTGTGTCCTGATATGGGGGCAAACGTAGTACTTGCAGGCTTAATGAAGCGCGACCAAGCACTTTGGTTAGCAAGTCATGCAGAGCCTATATCAGCTGAAGACGCTAAAGAATATGGCTTGGTTACGCAGCTGACTGATAATGTCGATAAACAAACCGATGCTGTCCTTGAAACCTTAATGGCCCGCTCGCCAGATACGCTTGCTGCAATTAAGCGAATTACCCAGCAAAGCTATCGCTCACAGCAGCGTAAAATCCTCGCTAAAGAAACCTGGAGTCAAATTCGCTTACTGATGAATCCTAATACCAAAAAGGCGATTGCGAAGGCAAAAGGTGCAGAGGATATCCAGTATAATAATGCCAAATCATGGTAAGCTAAAGTCGCATAGTACAACTGACAAGGGTATGATGTAGTTGTACTTTATTCGCAATTATTCACAATCATGAAATACCTTATCAGTAGTGCCATCATCCTTGCTTGTTTAGCCATTGCTAAATATTTAACGGCTTTGTTTGCAAGCACATTCCCTGCACCATTACTTGGCATGGTTTTATTACTCATTCTTCTTTTAACAGGCTTAGTTAAAGAGCAAGATTTAAAACCCTCAGCGACCCCATTACTGAACTTTATGCCGCTGTTTTTTATTCCTGCAGGCGTCGGTATTATTGAGCATTTAGGAGTTATTAACGAACACTGGTTACTCCTTCTTGCCGTGTTTATTATTGTTCCCCTGACGAGCATTATTCTCATTGGCTCACTATTCGCCTACTTTAAGGGGCGCGAAAATGACAGTTAGTTTATGGTGGTTGAGCATTCCTTTAACTGTTTGCCTTTTCTTGGTTTTACGTTTTTTAAACGCTAAAACGCAACATGCAATCAGCAAAGCTTTAACTAACCCAGTGTGCTGGGCAATCGTGTTAGTTTCTGCGCTGTTAGTGGCACTAAAACTCCCATATGAGCCTTTTGCCAAGCACAGTAAAGTTTTAAGTTGGTTTTTAGAGCCTGCTATCGTAGCTTTAGCATTACCGCTTTATCAGCAATTTATACATGTCAAAAAAAACCTGTTATTGATTCTTATTAGTTGTAGCTTAGGTGTGATCAATGCAACAGTGGTTGCTTCATTTATTTGTTATTTATTCGATGCGCCTGCACAGCTAAGCGCCTCACTCGCTAGTCTATCGGTCACTACGCCAATAACGTTACTTGTCACAGATGCTCTTGGTGGTATTCCCTCTTTGGCAGCAGCTATGGTGATATTCATTGGTGTGCTGGGAGCCATATTTGGTAATTTGATTTTCTCGCTGATAAATATCCGCAATGCGCAAGCAAAAGGTGTCGCAATCGGCACAGCTTGTCATGCAATAGGCACTGCATCATTAATTGTAGAGCAACCTAAAGCGGGGGCATTTGCCTCAGTGGCAATGGCATTGAGTGCACTACTGAGCGCTATAATAGTGCCGCTACTCTATCCTGTTATGCAATATGTTCTGGTATAGTCAGCATTAGCAGTAACCTTGTTAGGAAAACATATGATTGAGTCTGAAATACAACAAGTCGAGAAATACTACAATCTGATCATGGAATATTTGGTCACCTACAGCATGCAAATTTTAGGTGCCATATTAATCCTCTTCATTGGCTTATGGATAGCGCAAAAAGTGTCGAATATGGTTGCAGGTCTAATGCAACGTCACAATATCGATATCACGCTGACTAACTTTGTCAGTAATGTCATCAAAGTATTACTGATCATCATGTTCTTGGTTATTGCCCTTGGCAAAATTGGCATTAGCGTAACCCCTTTTGTCGCAGCGATTGGTGCCGCATCACTAGGTGCTGGTTTGGCGCTACAAGGCATGCTGTCAAACTATGGTGCAGGCCTTGCGATTATTGCAACAAGGCCTTTTGTTGTGGGTGATACTATCGAAGTAAAAGGTGTCAGTGGGCAAGTTAAAACCATTGAGCTTGGTCACACAATTCTAATAAACGAAGAAAAAGTCGAAATCACCATTCCTAACAAACATATTGTTGGTGAGATTTTACATAACTCGTTTAGCTATTCATTAGTTAAAGGTGAAATTGACATCGCTTATGATGCCAATGCAGATCTCGCTATTGAGCTTATCGAAAAAGTGTTAGACGAGCATGAACTAGTTAGTGACTCTCCTCATGCACAAGTCGGTATTGAGCGTTTTGCTGAGAGCGGTGTTACCTTGAGCTATCGCTTTTGGGTGCCAACCACCAAAATTATTGAGACCAAATTAGCGGTCAACCGCAATGTATTTAAAGCAATTCAAGGAGCAGATATCGAAATTCCTTTCCCACAACGAATTGTTACCCTCAATCAAACTAATGATAAAGGCGCTTAAAGCGCCTTTTTTGCAGCTCGTCGACAGAGATTGTGTTTGTTCAAAAGATTGTAGTACAATTTAAATGATAACAATTACTATCATCAATTAACGTCGGGCTATTTTTACCATGAGTAAACGTCTTTGGTTCCAACTACATGGTTGGTTTTCGCTCCCTGTATGGGTGCTATTTTGCTTTATCTGCGTCACAGGTACTGTGTCGGTTATAAGCCATGAGCTTACTTGGCTGACCAACAGTGAAGCACGTGCAAACAACCCAAATGATTTACCAGCACTTGGTGTTGATCAAGTTATTAATAGCGTTGAAAAAGCCTATCCGACTGCCGATGTAATGAGTGTACTTACTTATGAGCCTTACTTGGTTAATGCGGTTATTTTCACTGATACCGACAAACCTTATGCTGTGGCTTACGTCAATCAATACACCGGCGAAGTACAAGCGGTTAATGACACTATCTCATTCATTGAATTTATGCGTACCCTACACGGCTGGCTATTCTTTCCTTGGCAAGAAGGTTACAGCGTAGGTTACTACCTCGTCAGCGCCATGGCTTTTGTCCTTTTGGGTGCACTAGTAACTGGTTTAGTGATTTATAAAAACTTTTGGCGTGCATTTAGCCAGCCAAAACTACGTTTTAACCAAGGTAGAAAAACCTTTCTAAAAGATTTACATACCTTAAGTGGCGTTTGGTCAATTTGGTTTATGGCAGTAATGGCACTCACAGGCCTGTGGTATCTAGTGCAAGCCATCATGTGGCATAACGAAATAGACATAGAAGAGCATGCACCGCTAGTGGCAGTGTCAACTTTACCTGCGGATAAACAAACACCACCAACCGACTTAAAAGCGGCACTGGCAATTACCAAAGAGAAATACCCAGATTTCAAACCTAGTTATGTGATGCTGCCAGAGCATAACCGCGGCATGTTTAATATCATGGGCAGTGGCGATACTATTTTCTACGATAACTACGCTTACTCAACCTCAATCAATCCTTGGACGGGTGAAATTGCAGCAAGCAAAAGCCCAGAAACCATGTCGGGATTACTCACCCTTTCACATATCGCCGATCCGCTGCATTACGGTAATATTGGCGGTCTGTGGACAAAGGTTATTTGGTTTATCTTTGGTTTAATTTTAAGTGGTATGTCGATCACTGGCTTTATGATGTACGCCGCAAAATTAGTAAATAACAAACCTGTAAAAGCGCGCCAATCAGCGCCAGTAAATAACGTTCAGGAGGCAAACTAATGGCTCGTTTACAAGCAACTTGGTGGCAACGTAAAAAGTATATTTTGCATGCTGTAGTACTGGCTTTACCTGTTTGGTTTATTTATCAATCATTGAACCCTCAGTTTCCTGCACTTTGGCAAGAGCAACAAGCAGGCGAATTTAAAATCGCTCCAATGCCGCTAAATGAAGATGCTCCTTACTCACACCACAACGAATACGTTAAAGACTTCTTTATTGCTTTTAATCAAGGTGACATAAGCAATATTCGTCAGGCGTATTTAAATATTGGTAAGTCACCTTTGCCACTGGCAGAGTTTGCAAAAGATGAAGAAGGCATAATGCATGGCACCAATCACGGTCAGCATGCCCACGCGATAGCCCCTAAAACTATCTCAGCAGATGATAAACTGTGGATCACCATCCAAACTTGGCAAGGCCAACTGCATACCCTTAAATGGGATATTCCCAGTCAGTTTATTACTCAATAACATCCGAAAAGCCACTGACTAAGTGGCTTTTTTGTATCTCAGCTAAACACTCAAATCCCTTCCTAAATAGTTAAAGGTAAAATTTTTGTTAATTTTATTGCCGGAAAACTTTACAAAGATAATAATATAATAAAGTATTATAAATGATTTACATTTACACCAATGCTCTTAATTGGGTTACTCGCTGTAGATCAAACCTAATCCAAGGAACAGAACACACAAGGAAAGCTCAATAACAATGATTTGGAGACACTATGATACTTTCAAAAAAAGCCCTCGCTGCGTTTAGCTTTGCAACAATACTGATACTTCCCAGTGCTTATGCGCTTGATAATGGCGTATATACAATTAAATCAAAGTACAGTGCTAAGTTTGTTGAAGTAGAAAGCGCGCAAACCAATGATGGTGCAAATGTTAGTCAGTGGGCTGACACTAACCACGACACCCAGCGCTGGTTAATTACCAATATTGGTGGTAATAATTATTCAGTTATTAACCTGAACAGCGGTAAGGCCCTTGAAGTGTATGAGTGGTCAACAGCCGATGGTGGCAATGTTGTACAGTACGAATATGCAAATCTCGCCAGCCAACACTGGCAAATAAATGATGAAGGAAGCGGCTATTACAGCTTTATTAACGATCACAGTGGTAAAGCGCTCGACTTATATGAATTTAATGGCAACGATGGCGCAAATATTAGCCAGTGGAGCTACAACGGCAGCGATGCACAGCAGTGGCAGCTAACCAAGCTTGCTAATGTTGAATCAACCCCTTGGGATCCATCCACAACCAATGGCGCTGCAGATCACTGGCCACTTACTGGTAATTTAGTCACTCATGATCCAACCCTTGGCTATGAAAATGGCACTTGGTGGGTTTTTCAAACAGGTCCTGGTATTTACGGTAAATATTCAAGCAACGGTGTAGATTGGAATGATGCGCAACCAATTTTCTCAAATGGTTTAAGCTGGTGGAGTAACTATGTGCCTGATCATGATGGAATTGATGTCTGGGCGCCTGAATTAAAACGCTATAATAATCGTAGCTGGCTCTATTATGCCATTTCGACCTTTGGTTCCCGAGTCAGTGCTATCGGTTTAGCATCAGCCAGCAGTGTTGCTGCAGGCGATTGGCGTGATGATGGTTTAGTGATCAACACCACCAATAGCAATAATTACAACGCTATTGACCCCGATCTTGTGGTGGCAAAAGATGGTGCACCTTGGCTAACATTTGGCTCATGGAACTCGGGTATTAAACTAACACGTATCAACCCAATAACGATGAAACCATTTGGTCAAATTTACTCACTGGCAAGTCGTTCAGGTGGTATTGAAGCGCCCACGATTATCTATCGCCAAGGTTACTACTACTTATTTGTATCAATGGGTAAGTGTTGTGAAGGCACTAACAGCACCTACCGCATTGCATACGGTCGCTCTACCGATATTCGCGGCCCTTACCTAGATAAAAATGGCAATAATATGTTATCTGGTGGCGGTAGCATTCTTGATGCAGGTAATAATCAATGGGTAGGCCCGGGTGGGCAAGATATTCTAAATACCGATGTGATTGTTCGTCATGCCTATGATGCAGGTGATAATGGCACCCCCAAATTGCTCATCAGCAACCTGAATTGGGATGCGAACGGCTGGCCTAAATACTAGTTCTCCCCACTAAGCGCGTGCAAACGCGCTTTTTACAATCTATCTAAAATACTGCGAATAAAGTCAGAATTAAGAATCTGAGTTACAGCCCCGCTACACCACAAATAGGCACGTTGGATCGGATAACCTTTAAAAATCCAACGCTTACGCACATGATTAAAGTCGTGCAAATAATCCGCCTTTGCTTGCGGTAAAGAGTCTTTGGCTAACTTCTGCCACGCCTTATAAACCCCACTCATATCGGCACCACGCATAAAACGCTGTAACCAGCGCGGAAAGCGTGCAAAACGAATCGCTGACTGAAAATCAATAATGTATGGCTTGCCATCTTTTGAACAAATCACATTTCCCAAATTACGTAAATCCAGATGCACCACCCCGCGGCGATGCATTTTTGCTACCAAACGCTCAAACTCTTTAAAGAAATCACTCGGTAAATGCTGCTGTTGCAAGGCAAGCTGGCGAAGTGGCGTGCCTTCAATAAAATCATAAGCAATGGCAATTGATGACAAACGACAAAAGTTATCGACCACTCCGTCTACGTCTTGCAGGCGTGCCAGCCCCTTGTACTCTTGATTGATAAAAAGCGGCGCGATGGTTTTTCTCACCCACCATGGGCTGTGCTGAAAATCTTTAATAATTAAATCAAATTTCGCGTCTTTATAACGATAAACAATGGCATTGGCAAAGCGGCCTGTGTGAACAACCGACAAACCTTCTGGGCTAAATTGATGAGCTGGAAATTGAGCGTGAAGCTGCGCAAGCAAAGATGATTCAAACATAACAACCCGGACTTGTTAAAATTAAATGCCTAGGCAACTATATTATCAAAATGCGTCTACAGCGACAACGTACCGCTTATAGAAATTTATGCTTTTAAATTATGAATTGCTCTAAACAATAAGCTTGCGAGTTGCTCTTGCTCATCATCAGAGAAGCCTGTGAGTGCTTTACGATAGATATCATTCACGGTTGGTAAAATTTCCGGGTAAAGCTGTTGGCCTTTTTCAGTGAGGCATAAAAGAGTTGAACGGCGATCTTCAACTGACTGCTTTTTAGCAACTAAGCCCTTGTCTTCTAAACGAGAAAGTAATCGACTCATGGCACCACGGTCATACACCATGTGCTCACAAAGCTCGGCCAAGGTATTTACTTTGCCACGCGCAAGTAGCACAACCACTATGTATTGGGCCGACGTTAGCTCTTTATCCTCTAAAGCATCATCAAGATGAGCCACCAGGTTTGAACGCAAATAAGAGACTAAGCGACCTAAGTCTTGCACTGGGTCTAAATCTTCAATACAGCACTGGCCAATTGATGCAGGTTCTTTCATATTTCCTCTAAAGCGATTAATAGCAATTCATAGACAGTTAATCGGCAAAATAATTCAATCCTATTAGATTGCTTCAACGGCTATGAATAGTGTAGCGTGAAGAAGCGTACTAACTGTCGGGGGCGTTATGATAACTAAACAACATATTATCAAGTATTTATCTCTTACAATACTGCTACTTCTTTGTTGGCTAGAGCATTATAACCATTTCATTATGCGCTTTATCGACAGCGCCCTTGTACAATCAACCCTAGTGTACGCTTCATCACGTACAGTTAACGCTGCTATATCGCTATTGCAATCAGCCGAAGTGGGCATTGGTATTGCCAGTATTCAACCTGCACAACTACTCGACCCGGTGAATGACTTAGCAGAATACATGTCAGATGCCATGCGCCTTGCAATAGGCTCGTTATTTTTACAGCGCATTTTATACACCATTTCTTCTGGGGTTATTTTTAGTGGTGTTTTTACTCTCTCGGTCGTCGCTTACTTTATATGTGAATGGCGTAACTATTTACCTAACTTGCGTCATAAAATTATGGCGAGCCTTATTTTAATTCGCTTTTTAGTGCCTGCTGTGGTGCTTACAACAGGCCTCGTGAGCCAAATATTCTTAGATGAGCAAATAGACCAGCAAAGTGAGCTGGTGAGCGAAAAAGTCGAGACGGTGAATAGCAGTGCAAATAATACCTCGGCCTTATCTGCCAAGCTAAAAGCCGAGGTCGATAGTGAAAAACAAACCATCCTCGACAAGCTCTCACTATTAAATGAGCAGCAGATAAAAAACCACCAGCAAGCGACAGAACTCAAAGTTAAGCTGGCAGAGGTTGATAGCCAAATAGAGGCGATTCAAGCAACTCGCAGCTTGTCTGAGCGACTGACCTTTACTGAGCTTGAACAAGCCAAGCCATTACTTGATAAAAAGCAGCAATTAACAGCGCAGTTTAATGCGGTGCTAAACCAGCAAAAACAGCTAAACCAAAACAAAGACGCTTTAAACGAACAACTAGAAAACCTAAATGCTTCACTCAACCAAGACCAATCATCGCAGGTCAGTAAGATTATTGATACCGTTACCTCTGGTATTAGTAACATGGTAGCTGCCGTCGAAGACTTATTTATCGACTTTTTGAATATCTTGTCACTGCTTATTTTAAAGCTGCTAATAATGCCGTTAATATTTTTATACTTATTCAACAAAGCCTTTAAGGCCATTTGGCAGCGCCGCTTTATGGACGTAGTAATGCAAACAAAACAACTGGCTGTTAATCGCTGATATTTCAGCTAAAGTTATAAACCTAACTCGTTTTTAAAGGATATAAGTATGACTGAGCAACGCCATAACCACATTCCCCATGAAGCTTTTGATTGGTACGATGAATACGCCCATGGCTTAATGGACCGTCGCACCTTTATGAAAAAACTGGGGGGGTTAGCTGCCCTTGGCTACTCAATGGCAATGCTAAGTAGCGCTTTATTGCCAAACTATGCATTAGCTGAGCAAGTATCCTTTAATGACCCTGATATTAAGGCCAGCTATAAAACCTTTGATTCGTTTAAAGGTCACGGCGAAGGTAAAGGTTATTTAGTCGAACCCGCTAATTTAACGGGTAAGCACCCAATAGTGTTAGTCATCCACGAAAACAGAGGCTTAAACCCTTATATTAAAGATGTTGCACGCCGCCTTGCCAAAGCTGGATTTATTGCCTTTGCGCCAGATGCGTTACACCCTCTTGGTGGCTACCCCGGTAATGACGATGAAGGCCGCGCAATGCAGCGTTCTATGGATAAAGAAAAAATCCAACAAGATTTTATTGCCGCAGCTGAATACATAAAAAAACACCCAAATAGTAACGGCAAACTCGGTGCGGTAGGCTTTTGCTTTGGTGGTTATATGGTTAACTACCTTGCAGCAGTTGATAGCAAATTAATTAATGCGGGCGTGCCCTATTACGGCACTCCCGCCGTTAAAGAGCTCAGACAAAATATTAAAGCCCCACTACTTGTGCACTTAGCTGAGCTTGATAACCGCGTTAATGCAACTTGGCCAGACTACGAAAGCGACTTAAAAGCGCATCAAGTGCCTTACACTATGCACATGTATGAAAAAGCAAATCACGGCTTTCATAACGACTCTACCTCTCGTTATGATGAAAAACAGGCAGAGCTTTCATGGCAGCGCACATTGGCGTTTTTCAATGAGCAATTGATTTAAACAAAGCAATTTCATACACTCTCGAAAAAATTTTAGGCTAGAAAAAAGATGGAATCGCAAGTCAGTTATCGCTTTGACTCACAGCAAACCGCCAATCGGTTTTTAAACAAGCTTAAGCACTGGTCAGTGGCTAAAGTTACTGCGAGTCTTTGCCAAGGGGGTTATGGCGTAAAAATACGCTACGAAGTCGATACCAGTGGCTTTGATTACACTCTTGCAGAGCTTGATGATTTAGCGATGCAACACGAAGGCGAAGAGATTTAACTTTCAGATTCTAGGCATAAAAAAACGGCTAACCAAGGTTAGCCGTTTTTTTATTAAAGCAGTGCTTACAAATCAAAGCTACGCGAAATAGACGCGACAATTCGCTCGTCTGCATACTCAGAATCAATACTGGTATTCTCACCTGCAATTTCAATATCAAACCCTGCATAGCTCGTTTGATACGCTAGACGATAATGCTTATATGACTTATCGCTGCCATCCCAACTAAACTTATCGCCATCTAATGAATTAGATACATCAAAGCTGGCACGAATTGCATGGTTTGGCGCTACTTCAAATGTGTGCGCTAGCATGTAAATTAAATGGCCTGCGCCAGTACCAAAATAATCCCAAGTATACCAAAAATTAAGCTCTACTTGCCCAATGCTGCTGGCATAACCAAATTTCGAATACACCTCTGGGTAGTTGCCATCGCTTGAGTAATCTTCACCGTGGTAAGAGTAGTAAGCAATACCATAATCAACACTAAGGGCATCCGTTAACTCAGCATAGTTACCAAAATACGCATCCCACTCGATGTCTGTGCCATCGCCAAAATCTACATTTGAAGCCCACGTACCTACATACATACCTGAATCAGCAAAGGCATAATCTAAGCTGCCTTGAATCGCTGGGTCATTCATGGTTTGGCTGACACCATTGAAGGTGTAATCTGATGCCAATGTAACCGTAGTAGATAAGTCAGCCATGGCTGATGTCGATAGTAATGCCAATGGCAACGCTGCTGCTAATACTGTTTGTCTTGTTGTCATGTTGGTTTCCCTTAGCTAACTGTTTCTATTTTTGTGTAATCTAATTTATTGTCTTTTGGTGAACCTTCGATATTTTTCACTGTTTTTAACTTGCTGTAGCCAATAAACGCAGCACAGCCGAAAAATAACGCAATAACTAGCGCGCCAACCCATTGGATCTGTAAAAAGTCGAACTTAAACAGCAGGGTTAATAACGAAAGCGCCACCACATTTAAGACAATATAATTAACCTTACCAAAACGCTTCACCGTTAAGTTTAGGTTATCTGTGTATAAACGGATCAAAGAATCAAGTGAGTTGATCACAAACACCACACCAACAAACACCATAGCGATGTTTTTCAAGCCTGCTGTTGCAATACCCGCTTCATGGTATTGATACAAAACACTAAACCAGATAGCGATTGGAATAGACGGGAAAATCAACATAGCCGCCAGCACTTGGTAAGTTTTTAAACCACCCACAAAGCGCGAGGTAAATTGACCAATCATAATACTCCAAGCAAACCACCAAAAAAGGTAGAAGGCATGGTAATCATTTAGTGGTAATACAAACTCATTGATGTTGCCAAAGTAACCACCGATCAACGTAAGGTTATCAACAAATGCTGATGTTTGTGCATCAGAACCAACAAAGGCACCGAACCACATAAATGTGATTAAAGCGATAAACAACCAAGTAGTCGAAATACTTAAAAAGCGTACATACTTAATGTCTGTGCTTGAATACACAGCAAAACAAATCGCTGCAAACACCATTAAGTAGAATGTCGGAATAATTGACTCGCCATCACCGAGCGACGGTAAATACCAAGGCAAATTCGACAGCAGTAAAAATGCAGTAAATGCGCATGTCCCAATAATAACAACGTTATTAATTAGTTTTACCAAAGCAATTTCAAAGAACTTTACTTTGGGTTCTATTACACAGAAATAAAAGCACGTAAGGAAATAAAATCCCCAGATCAAGAAGCCCCAAAAACCAAACTCAATGGCTAGTGGATTGGCAAACGCATACTCTGGGCTTGCTTTTATGTCTGCATAACCTGCAAACTCTGTCAGTGGAAACATAATCAAGCCAACGTCTAGGCCTGATGTAAATAAAATTGCAATGAACGTAAACGTTCTAACCGGTGTGACGCCAACACACCTTACCGTACCCCATTTAAATAAAATAACTGCAATTGCTAACAGGGTAAAAATGATGCCAGCACTAAGCCAAAAGGTCATAGTTCCCCCCCCAAAATAAGTAATAATACTTCATTGTTTCTCCCATTTTATTCCTCGCATTAACGCACCACAAACAACTCGTGATGCGCGCCACTCCAAGCCCCACAGTCGAAACTGCGGGTGGCCTTATTAGATCTCCGAACTACGCTGCGTTGATTGCCATTGTTTTTCCATAGCAACATCTGCAGTTGATGCCGATAACAAAGGCTTACCTAAAATGTGGTCCGCCGCTTTTTCTGCCACCATAATGGTTGGCGCATTTAAATTACCGTTTGGAACGGTTGGGAAGATAGATGAATCCACAACCCGTAAACCTTCGATACCGTGTACTTGAGTTTGCGAGTTAACCACGGCCATCTCGTCTTCACCCATCTTGCACGAACATGACGGATGGTAAGCACTCTCAACCGCTTGACGAACAAAAGCATCGATTTCTTCATCGCTTTGAACATCTTTACCTGGTTGAATTTCATCATCGCGGTACTCATCAAACGCACGCTGTTCAATAATCTCACGAGTTAGACGTACGCAAGCTCTAAAGCCTTCAATGTCATCTTTATGCTGTAAGTAGTTAAATTGGATCTTAGGCGCAACCTGTGGATCCGCCGACTTAATTGTCACCGCACCACGGCTTTTTGGTTTGTTATGCCCAACATGAACTTGGAAACCATGACCATCAAAGGCACTTTTACCGTCGTAACGAATTGCAGCTGGTAAAAAGTGATACTGAATATCTGGCCATTCAACGCCCGGTTTTGAACGAATAAATGCACATGATTCAAAGTGATTCGTTGCCCCTAAACCAGAGCGGTTTAATAGCCAACGAGCACCAATTAGTCCTTTTGAAACAAGATCTAACTTGCCGTTTAAAGTAATTGGTTGCTTACACTTATATTGGAAATAAAACTCCAAGTGATCTTGTAAGTTTTGGCCAACACCTGGTAAGTGATGTTTAACCTCAACACCCGCTTCGCTCAGGATGTCTTTATCACCAATACCTGATAGTTGCAGAATATGCGGTGACCCAATTGGACCCGCACTTAAAATAACGTCTTTAGCTGCAAATGCTTGCTGCTTAGAGCCAGATACTGAATACTCAACACCAACGGCTTTTTTGCCTTCTAGCAATACTTTTTCAGCTAAGGCACCGGTGACTAGCGTTAGGTTTTTACGTGACTTAACTGGGTCTAAATACTCACGGCTGGCTGAGCTTCTTACACCGTCTTTAACTGTCATATGCATTGGCCCAAAACCTTCTTGCTGGGCTGCATTGTAGTCATCAGTATGCGCATAACCTGCTTGTTGGCCCGCTTTGATAAAGGCTTTATAAAGCGGGTTAGCCATTTCATTACCGTTATTAACCCCTAATGGGCCGTTATCGCCACGGTAGTTGTTACCACCTAAATAGAATGATTCAGCACGTTTAAAATACGGTAAACAAGCTTGGTAATCCCAGCCATTAGCACCATGTTGCTGCCACTCATCAAAATCTTTGGCATGACCACGTACATACACCATGCCGTTAATCGATGATGAGCCACCTAACACCTTACCTCGTGGGCAGTGCATTTGACGGTTATCTAAATATGGCTCTGGCTCGGTATGAAATTGCCATGCATATTTGTCAGTATTCATTGGGATTGATAGCGCGGTAGGCATCTTTATAAAAATGCTTTTATCGCTACCACCCGTTTCAAGTAATAACACCTTATTCGAAGGGTCTGCTGATAGTCGGTTTGCCAACACGCAGCCTGCTGAGCCAGCACCGACTATGATGTAATCATAGTTCTGTGTACTCATTAAAATGGACTCTCTATATTGCTCATACCCACATAAATCGATTTAGTTTGGGTATAGTGATCTAAAGTTTCGATACCGTTTTCACGGCCAATACCTGATTGCTTGTAACCACCTACAGGCATTTCAGCAGGTGAATTACCATAGCTGTTTATCCAACAAATACCGGCTTGTAATTGATGGATCACGCGGTGTGCGCGCTGAATATCTTTAGTGAACACGCCTGCGGCTAAGCCTAGGTGGGTATCGTTTGCACGCTGAATAACGTCATCTTCATCATCAAACACCAACACACTCATTACTGGGCCAAAGATCTCTTCTTTAACTATGGTCATGTCGTCTTTACAGTCGACAAAAACGGTCGGCTCCACAAAGTAACCGTTTGGTGCAGATGCAGGTGACAATGCCTTACCGCCGGTTAGCAAGGTTGCGCCTTCTTGAATACCTTTATCGATATAGCCAAGTACAAGCTCTTGATGCTTTTTAGAGATAAGCGCCCCTAAATTCACCTCAGGATCCATTGGGTCGCCAGCAATAATATTTTGCTCAGTGCGTGTTTTCAGCTCATCAATAAACTGCTGATAAACATTTTTGTGCACATAAATGCGCGTACAGTTAGTGCAGATTTCACCTTGCGTATAAAAATTACCTAACATTGCCGCACTAACAGCTTGTGATACATCGGCATCATCAAATACTAATAACGGTGACTTACCGCCAAGCTCCATGGTCACATCTTTAAGTGAACCAGCAGCGCTTGCCATCACTTTTTTGCCTGTGCCCACTTCACCAGTGAACGACACTTTTTCAATATTTGGGTTTGCTGTTAACCATTGCCCTACTTCAGCAGCGCCTTGCACAACGTTAAATACGCCAGCAGGTACACCCGCTTCGATGAAAATCTCTGCAAGTTTAATTGCGCCAAGTGGTGTTTCTTCTGAAGGTTTGAAAATAACCGCATTACCCGCAGCCAGTGCCGGGCCTGATTTCCAACAAGCAATTTGCAGAGGGTAGTTCCATGCACCAATACCGGCACAAATACCAAGAGGCTCTTTACGTGTGTAGTAAAAGTCATTGCCAACCATTTGTTGCTGACCCACTTGTGCAGGCGCAAGACCAGCAAAATACTCAATTACATCGGCGCCAGTTTCAACATCAACACACTCAGCTTCTTGCCATGGCTTACCCGTATCAAGTACTTCAACTTTTGCCAGTTCATCATTACGTTCGCGTAAGATTGCCACGGCTTTTAATAAAATGCGGCTACGCTCAATTGGCGTCATTGCAGACCACGCTGCAAAGCCTTGTTTTGCGCTTTCGATTGCCGCGTTTTGAATAAACTCATCGGCGATTTCAACGTGATAAATTACTTCATCTGTTGCAGGGTTCTTTACTGCAAAAGTATCGCCAGTTTGATTTTTCAAAAAGTGGCCATTTATAAAATTTTCGTAAACAGGTGTGGTCATTTTAGGCTCCATACTGTTTTATCAGTGAACGAATGTAGTCTTTTACTAATTGCTCACAATGTTCGAATTGATCATGGTCTGACTTACTTAATACGGCTCTTAGCCATAAACCATCGATCATGGCTGCACTTAACTCAGCAGCTAAGTTGGCATCGCTATCGCTCATTAACTGTTTGAATGAGCTTAATAAATTACTAAATAAACGTTTACTATTTACGTTTTGTAAGCGATGCAACTGGGCGTCGTGCATTGAATGCGCCCAAAAGCTCAACCAAGTTTTGGTGTTATTGCTTTGCTGCTGAATGCGCGAAAAGTTTGCTTCAACGATAAACATTAATCGTTGCTCTGGGCTAGTGTGCGGCGTTACTTGATTCAAAAGTGCTTGCTTTAAACTCGTCAATAAATAACGCACAGTGGCTTCAATTAAGCCCTGCTTGCCACCAAAATAATGACTGATAATGCCAGACGATAAGCCAGCCTTTTTACTAATGCTATTTATGGTGGTGCCTTGCAAACCAAGCTCTGCAACCGACTCTATTGTGGCGTCAATTAACTGCTGACGACGAACAGGTTCCATTCCAACTTTCGGCATAATTTTTTATTGATTGAACGTTCAATTAAAATAAAGGTTAAGGTAATCAGCATGGCAATTCAAGGTTGACAAATTGTAAACAGCCGCAAAGCTACACTCGTAAATTAAGCTAACCCACTGTTCTTACGTTTATTATTCGATATATAAAAAAGTTTTAAATTTATTCAAAATAAAGCCTAAAAAGTATTAATTTAGGCTGAAATGCGGAAAAAATAGAAAATTTATTGCGGGGGTATTTTTAATAAAAAAGCGCTTATAAAAGCGCTCATGTTAGGCAAAAAGTTAAGCAAAGTTCATTCGTGGTATTTACGAATAACCGCTATTTTGCCATCTTCTATTTCGAGCACATCCATAATGGTTTGCGTGTATTCAATTTCTTGCTGGTTTTGCGGGTGTATACCTTTAGCATGATGGGTATAACGTAAGGCAATGGCAGAATCATTAAAAATAAAGGTATCGAGTAAATTTGCTTGGTATTCAGTGTGCGCACCAAGGTAAAAAGTCATGCCTTTACGCATCATGGCTTTACCATCTGGTTCTCTTGAATCATCGGTTTGATAAGGTAAGTGTTGATTTGCTACATCGTCAGTTAATAAAGCTAAAAAAGCTTCTAACTCTTTTTTAGTCGCATTAGGTGCTTGTGTTGCAACCATGGTATTAAAGTACTGCTGTGCTAATGCTGTGAGCTCTGGGTTAGCTTGCTTTGCTTGGCTGCTAAATGTGCTTAGCAAGCAAATAGCTAGAAAATAAAGGGGCTTCATCGTTATTCCTTGTGGTTTTAGTTAATGACTAATAATCAAACTACAAACCTAAAATAACGACAAAGCACCGAACTATCAACAATTTAGTTTTAAGCTGTTTGTGGCTTTATGATCTCGCGTTTATCTAAATAACCGCTGTAACGAGTTGCAATTAACGCAGCTAAACTGATGATAGCGCCAATCCAAGCAGTGTCTTGCAGTGAATAGTTTTCCACGACAATGCCACCTAACACTGAGCCCAGCGCAATACCGATATTAAACGCAGCAATGTTTAACCCAGAGGCCACATCGACGGCATTGGGTGTAAACTTTTCGGCAAGTTTAACCACATAAACTTGCAGCCCAGGCACATTACCAAACGCAAATGCCCCCCATACAAGTATGGTCAGTACCGCAGTGACTTTAGATTGCATGGTAAAGGTCAGCACCAACAGCACAATACTCAAAGCACTAAAGATAATAGTCAGCGCACTAATGGGGCCTTTTTTATCGGCTAACTTACCGCCGTAGATGTTACCAACAGCAACCGATACCCCATATACCAGCATGATTAAGCTAATAGTGGCTGATGCAAATCCAGTTTGCTGCTCTAAAATGGGCGCTAAATAGGTAAAAGCAGTAAATGTGCCGCCATAACCAAGTATGGTCATCAAATACACCAGTAAAAGCCTAGGTTGCACCATTACTTTTAGCTGCTCACCCAAAGTAGCCGGTTTACTTTGCTTTAAGTTGCTCGGAATTAAAAACGCGCTACCAACAAGTGCAATTAATCCCAGTAAAGACACTACTAAAAAGGTCGCTCGCCAACCAAAGTGCTGACCAATCCAAGTCCCTAATGGCACACCGGTTACTAATGCAACCGTTAAACCGGTAAACATAATCGCAATGGCACTAGCTTCTTTATCTTTACTGACAAGCCCAGTAGCGATCGTTGAACCAATTGAGAAAAACACCCCATGAGCAAGGCCTGTTAGAATCCTTGCGGTGATCAAGCTACCATAACTAGGTGCTTGCCAAGCCAGTAAATTACCGATTACAAATAGGCTCATTAAGCTAAGTAATACATGTTTTCGATTCCAGCGTCCGGTAAGCGCGGTTAATACTGGCGCCCCCACCGCAACCCCTAATGCGTACAAGCTAACAAGTAGCCCGGCACTCGGTAACGAAACCGCTAAATCATCAGCGATGGTTGGCACTAAGCCGACAATCACAAACTCAGTGGTGCCTATGGCAAACGCACTGAGAGTTAACGCAAGTAATGCTATTGGCATCACATATCCTCTGTTTAATTTTGAAAGTGCGGCTATTGTGGCTAAAATTAAATTTGCAAAAAATAGCAGTAGTGACAAAATACTTTTGTCAAAAACGAAAAGGTAAAACCATGAGCGTGATCTCCAACACCCAAGATTTAGAAGCATTTATTAGCGTGGTTGATACCGGCGGGTTCTCAAGTGCAGCCAATGCATTAGATGAGCAAGTAGCAAAAATATCACGGGCAGTAACTCGGCTCGAAAAATCATTAAACGTTACCTTATTCAACCGCACTACAAGGCGCATTGAGCTAACCGAAGAAGGTCAGTTATTTTTAGGTTATGCTAGAGAAGCACTGAGTCAGCTCGCACAAGGCGAAGAGGCCTTAAAGCTTCTGCACTGTGCGCCATCAGGAAAATTAAGAGTCGATGCCGCAAGCCCCTTTGTGTTTCATCAATTAGCGCCACATTTAAAAGCCTTTAACCAAACTTATCCTGATATAAAACTCGAGATCACCAGCCACGACAACATTATCGATTTGCTTGAGCATAAAACCGATATTGCTATTCGTATTGGCGAACTCGCTGACTCAAACTTGCATGCGCGCACTTTAGGAGTTAGCAAACTACAGCTCGTTGCCAGCCCTGATTATTTAAAAGCGGCGCCACCATTAAATGAGCTAACCGACTTAGCCTCGCACCAGCTTATTGGTTTTACCGATGCGCCGCATTTAAATCACTGGCCGCTAACCACGCCTTTAGACCTTAAATTTTCAATCAGTGCATCAAGTGGTGAAACTGTACGCCAGCTTTGTATTAAAGGTCATGGTATTACCTTGTTGTCGGAATTTATGATCAACGAAGATTTAAAAGCAGGCCGTTTAGTAAAAGTGCTTGAAGGCGAGGTACTGAGCCCTAATCGCCGCGAAAAAGTGCATGCGGTGTATTACCAAAACAGCGGTGTGTCATCACGAGTATTAGCGTTTTTAGACTTTATAGCACCCAGGTTAACGCTTTAGTTTTTTGCACTTTTAACAAAAGTATTTTGTGATTAGTGGCATTAATTTCATAAATGATTTTCGTTATGCTGAAAGCATATTCGCTTTCAAGGAGCCGTAATGAACAAATTATTCGATACCGTACAACTTGCCGGTCATACATTAAAAAACCGCATTGTTATGCCACCGATGACCCGCTCTCGCTCATCACAACCGGGTGATATCGCCAATGAGTTAATGGCCGACTACTATGCCCAGCGTGCCAGCGCCGGCTTAATTATCAGCGAAGGCACACAAATATCAGCCCTAGGTAAGGGTTATGCTTGGACACCGGGTATTTATACTGCCGAGCAAATTGCAGGTTGGAAGAAAGTAACCGACAAAGTTCATCAAGCTGGTGGCATTATGTTCGCTCAGCTTTGGCATGTTGGCCGAGTGTCTCACCCAAGTAACACAGGTGGCGAGCAACCAATCGCGCCATCTGCTATTGCAGCTAAAGACGTAAAAGTTTTTATTGATGAAGATGACAAACCCGACTTTGTTGCCACAGCACAGCCACGCGCAATGAGCCATGACGATATCAAACACGTTATAAACGAATATCGCCAAGCTGCCCGTAATGCAGTTGATGCAGGGTTTGATGGTATTGAACTTCACGCTGCCAATGGTTACTTAATTAATCAATTTATTGATTCAGAGTCGAACCAACGCACTGATGAATACGGCGGCAGTTTAGAAAATCGCTTACGCTTTTTACAACAAGTGACACAAGCGGTTTGTGATGAAATTGGCGCTAAACGTGTTGGCGTTCGCCTTGCTCCACTCACAACCCTCAATGGTACGGTCGATGATAACCCATTTGAAACCTATATTGGCGCAGCAAAAGTACTCAATGAACTCAACGTTGCTTACCTGCACATTGCTGAAGCTGATTGGGATGATGCGCCTTTAATGGAGCAAAGTTTTAAGCAAGCGCTACGTGAAAACTATGCTGGATTAATGATTTATGCAGGCAAATACACTGGCGATAAAGCAGAGCAAGCACTAGCCGCAGGCTGGGCTGATTTGATAGGTTTTGGTCGCCCGTTTGTTGCAAACCCAGATCTGCCAGCTCGTATTGAACAAGGCATTGAACTTGCGAAGCATGATCCAGATACCTTATTTGGAGGCGGTGCTAAAGGCTACACTGACTACCCTTTAGCAACGCAGTAACGCGCTAAAAAAGGTGGCTCGTCAACCAATAGCTCAATACAATAAAGCTGATGTTGGCGAGCGCTCTTAACAACCATGGAGCAGAGCTAAACTGGAGTTGGCTGTACTTGCTTACTAAAACCAACACGCCCATCACAGTAAACCAAGGAGTAAAAAAGAATATTGGCTTTAACTTCACTAAACTCACTGCTAAATCGTGCAGCGCACCGCTTACAGCAAAGGTCACAACAACCGCACACCAAACCGGCATAATGTCATTGCAAGGCTTCATTACATACCGAGATAAATAATAGCTCCACACCGGATTCCAATATCGCCAAAACAGATAAAACGAGCTAGCACCTAGAGAACGTGTCAGCATATTGCGCAACGAATCTTTATGCCCAAGGGGCACACCTGTGCGTTTTTTAACGTATTGAGCAAGGGTAATAGCTGCAGACACCGACTTTCTCTTTTTTACTAATTACTAATTCAGACTACTAAACAACCAACAAAAGAGAAACCAAAACAAGGCTTGAAATTGTAACGGTTTATTTTATTCGTATTGGTTTTGCTCAGATAGATAGCTGGTAATCACCCATTACTTCTGCTATCAACATTAGAGGGACACCAATGAAAACCTCATTATCATTGATTGGCTACTGAGTGAAACATTGAAAGTGTACCCTAACGGAGTATACTATGATTTATAAAACAAAGGATTTTGTTTCGCGCACGAAAAAAGAAAGCCTGTCTGATGCTGATTTAATAAACGCTTGCAGAGAGATGTCAGCAGGCCTTTACGATGCAGACCTAGGTGGTAATGTCTATAAAAAGCGCGTAGCCATGGGCAGTAAAGGAAAAAGAGCTGGTTATAGAACTATTGTCGGGGCGGTAATTGGTGATAAATATTTCTTTCTCTATGCATTTGCTAAAAACGCTAGAGCTAACATAAACGCTAAAGAAAAATTAGCATTAAAAGAGTTAGCAAAAGAGTTTATTCGTTTTTCCCAAAGTGAACTTGAGCAACTAGTCGATGATGGCGAACTTTTAATTGTAGGTGATGATCATGAGTGACATATTAAAGTCAGTTCACAAAACAGCGAGTGGATTAAAAAAGTCTGGAGTTATAGACAAAACGACGATGCGTAAATTTGACGCATTGTGCCTTACAAATGTTCATGAATTTACCCCCGAACAAGTTCGTAATTTAAGACTGAAGTACAATCTCTCTCAACCGGTCTTTGCTCAATACTTAAATGTCAGTGACAAGTTAGTTAAAAAATGGGAGCAAGGTGATAGCTCACCAAGAGGAGCAGCATTGAAAATGCTCACTCTGGCAGAGCAAAAAGGGTTGGAAGCAATCGCTTAAGACCAACCCAAAGTACTGCAAACTTAATCACTTACTTCATTAAAATCACATCTTACTTTTTACTTTATTAGTCGCTTGACTAGTTGCGGGGTCGTCTGGCCAAAAATGTTTTGGATAACGCCCTTTCATTTCTTTTTGCACATCGCGGTAACTCGTTTGCCAAAAGTTAGCTAAGTCTTGGGTTAGCTGCAGCGGTCGCCGCGCTGGTGATAATAGCTCCATTAATAATGGCAGTTTACCTTGAGCCAGCAAAGGCGTGCTGGTCATGCCATACACTTCTTGCATGCGCACACTGAGCTTTGCTGGGCCATCGAGCTGATAGGTCACTTTTACATTTGAACCACTTGGCACAGTTAATCGTAAGGGCAGGTGTTCATTCAATAGGCTTTGCTGCTGCCAATCAAAACAGCTTTTAATTGCTTCGTTGTAATTGAACTTTTTTAATTGCTCAAGGTTTTTAATATCATCCAAATAAGGTGCAAGCCATTGGTTATCGGCAATTAATTCATCATGATTTAAAAGTGGGAATGATTCTGGTAACAGCTTACTTGCCAAGATCATTCGAATAAGTAACTGCTCACTGTCAGGCTGATCATTAAATAGCGAAAAGCCCTGCTTACTAAATAAATTTAACCACGCTTTAGTGCGCTCGCTCTTATCTAGTGGCTGTTTACTTGGCTGACTCGCTATGGTGATAGCACCGAGCTTAAGCTCATCTTGATGGACAAATCGCCCTGCTTTTTCATCGTATTCGCAGCGAGTTTGCTCAGTAAATAAATGCGAAAGCTCATCTTCAAGCTCACTTGGCATAAAGGCAACAGCAGCAAAAACACGGTTTCCCTTGTGGCCGCCCATATGCGCAATGGCAATATAATCATCGTTATGCCAAAACTCCTCGCTTAAGTCGGCGCCCGCACCGTTGGCAAGTAAATAACCATTCCCGCGCTTTTTGGCTAGGCGGTCAGGAAAAGCAAGCGCCACCAGCAGCGACAAGTACTCTGTTTTAAGCTCATTAACCGGTTTGAGTTGCAAGCGTGATAGCCAATAATTTAATTGCTGCTTAAATACTGGGTGAGGTTTGCTGTGCTGGCTATGCAATGCCAAATTAAGATCAGCTGGCATACTAATTCGGCTTTCAAGCAGTGCCGTTAAATACCCCGCTAATACATAAATACCAGGCATGCGCTGCTCTAGTTGCTTTGCCTTAATGAGCATATGCGAGAGGCGAATATCGGCTCCATAGCTCAGCATTTGGCTGCCAAGCGAAGTAAGCTTTTCATTTTCATCAATGGCTTCGAGCATTTTTAAAAGTGCCGTTGCTTGTTTAATCTGCTGGCTACTAGGTGGGTCGAGTAAGCTAAGCTCAGCAAGTGATGCCCCCCACTGCTTTGCCTCTAATAACAACTGACTAATATCACTGGTCAAAATTTCTGGCGCATCATGGCTGTTACGGCGCTCAAAAGTTTGCTTAGAGCCTAACCGATACACAACCCCCGGCTCAATGCGCCCAGCACGACCAGCGCGCTGTATGGCTGAAGAACGAGAGATACTTTGCGTAACAAGCTCTGTCACACCCGTTTTTAAATTAAAACTGGCAGCACGACGTTTACCGCTATCAACCACAATGCGTATTCCTTCAATGGTCAAACTGGTTTCAGCCACATTGGTGGTTAATACCACTTTACGTTTGCCATTTTTAGCAGGCGCAATAGCAGCTTGTTGCTCATTTTTATTTTGCTCACCATACAAGCTAAATATCTCAACATTATCACCTAAATCGTTTAGAGACTGCTGAACCCGTATGATTTCACGCTGCCCTGGTAAGAATACTAAAGCACTGCCCGTTTGCTCACTAAGCGCCTGTTTTATAACTGCAGGTATGTCATCGAGCCAGCGGCTTTCGTCTTTAAGTGGAATGTAAACTTCATCAATGGGGTAGCTTCGCCCTTGTGATGAGATGATAGGACAGCTAAAAAACTCACTGTAACGCTCGCCGTCTAAGGTTGCCGACATCAGTAAGATTTTTAAATCATCGCGAAGTGCTGCTTGTGTTTCAAGGGCAAATGCCAAAGCCGTATCAGCAGCAATTGAGCGCTCATGAAATTCATCAAATATAAGTAAATCAACATCACTAAGCTCTGGATCATTTTGCAACATACGCGTCAGCATGCCTTCGGTGACAATTTCAAGCTTAGTTGCAGAACTAACTTTTGATTCGCCACGAATACGTAAGCCGACACTGTCGCCAACTTTTTCATTTTGCTGACTTGCCAAGTACTGAGCAATATTGCGTGCGGCGAGTCGTCTTGGCTCTAACATAACAATGCGTTTAAAGTGCCCTTCGCGCATTAAGGTAAGAGGTAGCCATGTTGATTTACCCGCTCCCGGTGGCGCTTGCAATAAGGCCATAGGGTTACTCTGTAATGTTGTTAACAGGGATTGATAAATATCTTCAACTGGCAGCACGTTAGGTATCTCTTACTTTCTTTTCGCGCATTGTATCAAAAAATTACAGGCAGGGATGAGTAGCCTTAAATTGCATGAAATAATTACACGCTTCAACCTTTAAACAGGTACAAATTGCAATTAGATAACTCCACCACCTAACACAAAAAATTAAAAACCAATAATATCAATTAGTTATTTACACTGTTAGAGTGGCATAACGATTGCTCTTACTAACACGAATGTTTAACAAAGTAAGGAGATTATGATGAACAGCGATCGTTTAGAAGGTAATTGGAAAGAACTTAAAGGTAAAGCGCAACGTAAATGGGGCGAACTTACTGATGGTGATTTAGATGTGATTGAGGGTAGCCGTAAAGAGCTTATTGGTAAAATCCAGCAAAAATACGGTAAATCGAAAGAAGAAGCTGAGCGTGAAGTCAGCGACTTTGAAAAAAGCCATTAATTTGAGCAATAAATAAAGCCGCTAATTGCGGCTTTATTTATCAAGCAGGCTCGTGCTTTGCTAAATCAACTTCAGCAACCGTTTGATTTTTACCTTGCGATTTAGCACGGTAAAGTCGCTTATCAGCAATGTTTAAGCAGTGATCAACACTCTCATCTGGCACGCGTTGGTATAAGCCAATACTTAAGGTGACATGAAAACGATGCTGACCACTAGTGAATGGCTTTTCAGCGAGCTTTTTATGAATGTTGTCTGCAACTTGGTAGGCCCGTTGTTCATTCCCCGCAGGAATAACAATTAAAAACTCTTCGCCGCCCCAACGGGAAATGACATCTTCTTCTGTGCACACTTTATTAAATACATCAGCGAAAAATATTAGCACCTCATCGCCTACTTGATGACCATAGGTGTCGTTGATTTGTTTAAAGTTATCAACATCCATCAGCAAGAACACAGCCCCTTCGCCAAAGCGTTTATCTTGTAAGCACTCAGTTGCAAAACGACGATTTACAAGTTCAGTCATTGCATCATAGCGTGCAAGCTTTTGATTAATTTTAAGTTGCTTCATTAACTCTAAACTGTATTTGTTGCGGTAATATTCGTAGAAGCCACCCAAAATACATAAAATAGAGAAGCACAGCATGACCCGTGTTGGAAAGTAATGACTCGAATAACTGTAATAACCAAATTGATCGGTAAAATAGAAAAGCACTGAAATAATAATGGCAAGCAGGATAAGATCGAACGCTCCGCGCTTTAAGCCACGAATAAAAAAGGTCACGGGAGATACAATAAATAGCCATAACGGCCCTGTGCCATTACTGCCACCCGAGACAGTTAAGAAGCACATCATTGCATAAAGTGCGTACAGCATGAGTACTGAAATAAATTGATCACGCCCCTTTATTAAAAAAGGCAAAGCAAAAATAACAACGCCAACAATTAATAAATAACTTAATGCGATGTAGCCATCTTGATAACTTGTGACCGACATCAACAAAGAGGTCACTGCACCAATAAATGCAAATACGCGTAAGAATCGCGCTTTATCTCTCTCGCTTGCATTCACAGTATCAATCACAATTTCACCTTAGATTCCTTGCTCAACCTCAATAACTTTAACACAAATATTTAAATTAGAAGGAATTTGCCAGTACTAAAGCAATTAAAAAGAAAAAAGTATGAACAAAATGGGCATAAAAAAACGAGCCATTTGAGGCTCGTTTTTAATTTAAACTAAAGGTTATTATTCTGGCTCATAGCCCAAATTAGGCGACAACCAACGCTCAGCTTCAGCAAGTGTCATGTTGGTACGCTTAGCGTAATCTTCAACCTGATCTTTTTGAATTTGCGCCACTGCGTAGTATTTCGCTTCAGGGTGAGAGAAATACCAACCAGAAACTGCAGCACCCGGCCACATTGCGTATGAACTGGTTAGTTTCATGCCAATACGCTGTTCGGTATCAAGTAACTGCCAGATTTTCTTCTTCTCGGTATGCTCAGGACAGGCAGGATAACCTGGCGCTGGGCGAATACCTTGGTAGTTTTCACGAATAAGTTCATCATTCGATAGATTTTCATCTACCGCATAGCCCCAATATTCTTTACGCACTTGTTCATGCAAATATTCAGCAAACGCTTCTGCTAAACGGTCAGCAACGGCTTTAACCATGATCTTATTGTAATCATCTTGCTTGGCATCGAAGGCATCGGCAAGGTCATCCTCTTCAAGACCACCAGTTACCGCAAAAGCACCAAAGTAATCAGGGATGCCTTTTGGCGCGATATAATCGGCTAAGCAGTAGTTAGCAAAGTCGGTTTTTTCAGTTTGCTGACGTAAATGACACGATGTAGTTAAAAGCGTTGTACGCGACTCATCGGTGTAAATCTCAATGTCATCCCCTACTCGGTTTGCTGGGAATAAACCAATTACACCAAGAGGTTGTAGCGCACCTGATTGCTCAAGCTCATCAAGCATTGCATTAGCATCTGCGAATAAGCTTTTAGCCTGTTCACCCACAATTTCATCTTCAAGAATACGTGGATACTTACCAGCGATTGACCACGTCATGAAATAAGGTGTCCAGTCGATGTACTGTCTTAACGTCGCAATCGAAACATCTTTAAATTCAGTCACACCTAGCTTTTTCGGCACAGGTGGTGTGTAGTTGTCCCAATCAAGTTTTACTGCGTTGTCACGAGCACGCTGTAAAGTAACTGGTTTTGAGCGCGGCTTTTTACGTGCTTGTTGTTCACGTACTTTTTCATACTCAGTCTTGGTTTTCTCTAAAAATGCTGGCTTTAACTCTTTCGACAGTAAATTAGAAACCACACCCACAGCACGGCTGGCGTTATTTACGTAAACCACACCTTTATCATACTGAGGTTCAATTTTAACCGCGGTATGCGCTTTTGACGTTGTTGCACCACCAATCAAAAGCGGTAATTCAAAACCACGACGGGTCATTTCTTTGGCAACATGCACCATTTCATCAAGCGATGGGGTAATCAGCCCTGATAATCCAATAATGTCGGCTTTTTCGTCAATGGCTGTTTGCAAGATTTTCTCTGCCGGCACCATTACACCAAGGTCGATAACCTCGTAGTTATTACACTGCAGTACAACGCCTACGATATTCTTACCAATGTCGTGTACGTCGCCCTTAACGGTTGCCATAACCACTTTACCGTTGGTTGCGCCCTCTTCTTTTTCTGCTTCAATGAAAGGATCAAGATAGGCAACGGCGCGTTTCATTACACGAGCAGATTTAACAACCTGAGGTAAGAACATTTTACCTGCACCGAATAAGTCGCCTACTACGTTCATGCCGTCCATCAGCGGGCCTTCAATCACTTCGATAGGCTTAGCTTTGCTCTTACGGCACTCTTCAGTATCTTCGTCTATATACTCGGTAATGCCTTTTACTAACGCATGTTCAAGGCGCTTTTCAACAGGCCAAGTACGCCACTCTAAATCTTCTACTTTCTCTGCTTGCGCCATACCTGAGTATTTTGGTGCAAGTTCAACAAGTCGCTCACCAGCACCTGGGTCGGTATTGAGGATCACATCTTCTACAGCTTTTCGCAGCTCTTCGGGGATATCGTCGTAAACCGCTAATTGACCAGCATTTACAATGCCCATATCCATACCCGCTTTAATCGCGTGGTATAAAAACACTGAGTGAATAGCTTCACGCACTGGGTTGTTGCCGCGGAACGAAAACGACACATTCGATACACCACCCGACACTTTACAATGCGGTAAGCCTTGCTTGATTCGACGTGTACCTTCGATAAACTCAACAGCGTAGTTATCGTGCTCTTCAATGCCCGTTGCAACAGCAAAAATGTTCGGGTCAAAAATAATGTCTTCTGGTGGAAAGCCAATATCATCAACGAGTATTTTGTAGCTTCGCTGACAAATCTCGAACTTACGATCAGCAGTTTCAGCTTGCCCTTTTTCATCAAACGCCATTACAACCGCAGCAGCGCCAAAGCGCTTAATTAGTTTAGCTTGGCGGATGAATGGCTCTTCACCTTCTTTTAGTGAAATTGAGTTAACAATGGCTTTGCCTTGAATACACTTTAAGCCAGCTTCAATCACATCCCATTTCGATGAGTCGACCATGATAGGTACTTTTGAGATATCAGGCTCTGAGGCAATTAAGTTTAAAAACTTTACCATCGCCGCTTTTGAGTCCAACATGGCTTCATCCATATTGATATCAATCACTTGCGCGCCATTTTCTACTTGTTCACGGGCAACATCGAGAGCGGTCTCGTAATCTTCTTCCATGATCAAGCGCTTAAACTTAGCCGAGCCAGTTACATTGGTACGCTCACCGACGTTAGTAAATACAGCAATTTGGTCAGTCATGTCGGTTTCCTAGTTTAAGTTGCACGCTTCAAGGCCCGATAAGCGCATACGCACTTCAAGCTTAGGCAGTTGGCGAGGCTTAACACCACTCAGGCCTTTCGCAAACGCCTTAATATGAGCCGGTGTGGTGCCACAACAACCACCTACAATGTTAATAAAGCCAGATTTGCCCCAATCGATAATTTCTTTAGCCATTTCAGGGGCTTCTAAATCATATTCACCAAATTCGTTCGGTAAACCTGCATTTGGATGCACCGAGGTAAAGGTTTCACAAACACGCGATAACTCTTCAACATACTGGCGCAGTAAGTCTGGGCCAAGGGCGCAGTTGAGGCCAATTGAGAGCGGTTTAATATGGCGAATAGAGTTATAAAATGCTTCGGTGGTTTGTCCTGATAAAGTACGACCAGAGGCATCGGTAATGGTGCCTGAGATCATCACAGGCAAACTACGACCAGCTTGCTCGAAAGCTTCTTCTACGGCAAACGAAGCGGCTTTTGCATTAAGCGTATCAAAGATGGTTTCAATCAAAATAAGGTCTGCGCCACCTTCCATCAGTGCCAGTGTCGACTCAACATACGCAGCCACCAGCTTATCAAAATTGATATTGCGATAACCTGGGTCATTTACATCTGGTGAAATAGAGCAGGTTTTTGACGTTGGCCCAAGCACACCCGCTACATAACGCGGTTTACTTGGATCTTTTGCTTCAAACTCATCACACACGCCGCGCGCAAGTTTCGCTGACTCGAGGTTGATTTCGCGACTAAGACTCGCCATATCGTAATCTTCCATCGAAATAGTCGTGGCATTAAAGGTATTGGTTTCGATGATATCGGCACCGGCTTCTAAGTAAGCACGGTGAATATCAGCAATGATCTTTGGCTGAGTCAGACTTAATAAGTCATTATTGCCTTTAATAAGTACATGCCAGTCTTTAAAGCGCTCACCGCGATAGTCTTGCTCTTCTAATTTATGTTCTTGGATCATGGTGCCCATCGCGCCATCGAGGATTAAAATTCGCTGTTTCAGCGCCTCGGTCAATTGTTCGCGTTTATTCACTGCATTACTCGGCATAGTTGTTAGTCCTTACGTCTTGGCTAACTAAGTTAATATCATACGGTGTAGTTTGGTACACATAATAGTTTAACCAATTCGAAAACAATAAAAAGGCATGACTTTGCCATGTTTTCGATGGTTCGTTATCAGGGTTATCATCTGGGAAATAATTTTCTGGTTTAGGTGCGTCTGCAGACTTCTCGCTATCACGCAGGTACTCTTCTTTTAAGGTATGCGCATCGTACTCTGGATGACCTGTAATATACACTTGGCTGCCAGACTTATTCTTAATTAAATAGGCACCAACTCGCTCAGAACCAGCTAACACCACCAAATCATCACAGGCAGTGATCTTATCAATATCAATATGACCATAGCGAGAGTGTGGCACTAAAAAGGTATCATCAAAGCCACGGGTGAGTGCTGCGTGGTCAAAATAGCTTTTGTGGGTAAATACACCACTTAACTTATTTGGTTTAAGTTCACGCTTAAGACCATAGTGGTGATAAAGCCCCGCATGGGCCGCCCAACACGAAAACAGCGTAGAGGTAACATGCTGCTCAGCCCAGTCTAAAATCACTTTAAGTTCATCCCAATAGACAACATCGTCATACTCTAAATGTGCAAGCGGCGCACCCGTGATGATCATGGCATCGTAGTTATTGTCTTTTACCTCAGAAAAATAACGATAAAACGTATCTAAGTGCTGCTCAGAGTTACTACTGCTGCGGTGGGTATCTAAGCGCAACAGCTCAACATTAACTTGTAGCGGTGAGTTAGCTAGTAAGCGAATAAACTGCACCTCGGTTTCTACTTTGTTTGGCATTAAGTTTAAGATGGCCAAACGCATTGGGCGAATCTCTTGCGTTTTCGCACGGCTTTTTGGCATTACAAACACGTTTTCCTGACGTAACTTTGCAATAGCTGGCAATTCATCTTTTACTGTAATGGGCATAGCGGGCTCCGAGCATACATATTAGAGTGCTAATTATGAACGGATAGTTAGAAATTTCAACCTCTAGATGTTTAGATGTCCAAATGAAGTGATATTTCTGAGTGGTCATTAATTAAAATGTATGACTCTTTGAGTAAATAACACCTTGATATTAAGCCTATCATAAACGCTGAATTCTGTATTTTGAGGTAGTTTGGGTATACAATACTTGCTGTTAATTTTTATTATAAATTGAAGGCTTCTTTCATGGTGTTACCAGACAAGTTTATATTCTCGATGAGTCGAGTATCTAAGGTTGTGCCACCTAAGCGCACTATCTTAAAAGATATTTCTTTACACTTTTTCCCAGGCGCAAAAATTGGTGTGCTAGGTCTAAACGGTGCAGGTAAATCGACGTTACTGCGCATTATGGCCGGTGTTGACCAAGACTTTGAAGGTGAAGCTCGCCCTCAACCAGGCACTAAAATCGGTTACTTACCGCAAGAACCGCAGCTAGACGAGAACAAAACAGTTCGCGAAACAGTAGAAGAAGCGGTAAGCGAAGTTAAAAATGCATTAAATCGCCTAGATGAAGTATACAACGAGTATGCAATGGACGGTGCAGACTTCGATGCGCTTGCTAAAGAGCAAGGTGAGCTTGAAGCTATCATCCAAGCACACGATGGTCACAATATTGATAACGTGTTAGAGCGTGCAGCTGATGCATTACGCCTACCACCTTGGGATGCAAAAATTGAACACCTTTCGGGTGGTGAGCGTCGCCGAGTTGCGATCTGCCGTTTACTACTTGAAAAACCAGATATGCTTATTCTTGACGAACCGACTAACCACTTAGACGCTGAGTCAGTTGCTTGGTTAGAACGCTTCTTACACGACTACGAAGGTACTGTGGTTGCTGTAACCCACGACCGTTACTTCTTAGATAACGTAGCAGGTTGGATTTTAGAGCTTGACCGTGGTGAAGGTATTCCTTGGGAAGGTAACTATTCATCGTGGCTTGAGCAAAAAGATTTACGTTTACAACAAGAACAGAAATCTGAAAAAGCACGTCAAAAATCAATCGCACAAGAACTTGAATGGGTTCGTTCAAACCCGAAAGGCCGTCAAGCTAAGTCTAAAGCACGTATGGCACAGTTCTCAGAGCTTCAACAAAATGATTACCAAAAGCGTAACGAAACGAATGAGCTATTCATTCCACCGGGTCCACGCTTAGGTGACCAAGTTATCGAAGTGAAAGGCCTGAAGAAGAGCTTTGGCGACCGCGTATTAATTGATGACTTAAACTTTGCAATGCCTAAAGGCGCTATCGTAGGTATTATCGGTGCCAATGGTGCAGGTAAATCAACGCTATTCAAAATGCTAAGCGGTGAAGAAAAGCCTGATAGCGGTGAGATCATTGTTGGTGAAACAGTAGAGCTTGCAACTGTTGATCAGTTCCGTGGCAACATGGACGAGAGCAACACTGTTTTCCAAGAAATCTCAAACGGCCAAGACGTTTTGAAAATTGGTAACTTTGAATTCCCAAGCCGTGCCTATGTTGGCCGCTTTAACTTCAAAGGTAACGACCAACAAAAATTCGTTAAAGATCTATCAGGTGGTGAGCGCAACCGTTTACACCTAGCTAAGCTGTTAAAAGCTGGTGGTAACGTATTACTTCTGGATGAGCCAACCAATGACCTAGACGTTGAAACACTACGTGCACTTGAGAACGCTATTTTAGAGTTCCCTGGCTGTGTAATGTGTATCTCGCATGACCGTTGGTTCCTTGACCGTATTGCTACACATATTCTTGATTACCGTGACGAAGGCCAAATTAACTTCTTCGATGGTAACTACACAGAATACGAAGAGTGGTTGAAGAAAACCTTAGGCGCCGAAGCAGCACAACCTAAGCGTATTAAATACAAAAAAATTGGCTAATTAGCTGATATTAAAAAGCCCCTATTAAGGGGCTTTTCTATAACTATTAACTTTCATCAGTAATTATCAGCTGTTTTCTCTCATTCATTTCATATTGAACTATACTGTTTAGGCTAAAAAGTATGGAGAATAGAGACATGAATGAACGCAGAGAGTTTTCTAGGGTGCTATTTTCTTGCCCAGCTGTCCTTCATATAGAAGGTAACGACTATCACTGTCAGTTACTTGATTTATCATTACAAGGTGCACTTATCACTAAAAGTGATTCATTTTTAATACCTATACATTCTAAAGCCGATTTAATTTTCACCCTACCCGAATCAAGTATTGAGATAAAAATGCAAGTTGAACTGTGTCATGTTGAACATCAGCATGCTGGGCTTCGCTGCGAACATATTGATATAGATAGTATTAGCCACCTTAAGCGACTCATTGAGCTAAACCTAGGTGATGAAGCTCTATTGCATCGAGAACTAGCGCATTTAATTCACGCTCCAGAGTAAACATCTGCTCAGAAATTCGCTATGCTGTAGCAAATTCAGCTATTCAATGAGCTATGCAGTTAAATCCCCATTTACCTTTGGTTTATCATCCTAATTATTCGTTTAGCTTCGATCCAAACCACCGCTTTGTAATGAGTAAGTTTGCTTATTTATATGAGCATGTACAAAACCTTGGATTAATAAATGACAACCTAACTCAGCCGATGCTTGGCACGCCTGAGCCCCTTGAGTTAGTACATTGTGAAAACTACATCCACGACCTTTGGCATAATCGTTTAGATGAAAAAGCGATGCGTCGCATTGGCTTACCTTGGTCAAAAGAGCTAATGGCACGTACCTTTACCGCCCCACTTGGCACCTTACAAACAGCACGCTTAGCGCTGAAACATGACATCGCTTGTCACTTAGCCGGTGGCACTCATCATGCTCATACTGATTTTGGCTCAGGTTATTGCATGGTAAACGACCTAGCGTTCACCAGTGAAACCCTTATAAAAAGTGGTGAAGTGACCAATATACTTATTTTTGACTTAGACGTTCATCAAGGTGATGGCACCGCAGCAATGCTCGCACATCAGCCTTATGCTTATACCTGCTCTATTCACTGTGAAAAGAACTTTCCGTTTCGAAAATCGGCCAGCGATTTAGATATTGGTTTAGCACCGAATGTCGCTGATAGTGAATACCTAGGCGTTGTTGACGATACTCTGAGTTATTTATTAAACACCTTAAACCCAGACTTAGTGCTTTATGATGCCGGTGTTGATGTGTGGCAGCAAGATGGCTTAGGAAAACTTGATATAAGCTGGCAAGGGATAGCGCAACGGGACCATTTAGTTCTCAAGCGTTGCCTTGAGCACAATGTACCTGTCGCAACCGTAATTGGTGGTGGCTATGATAAAGACCATCGTCGTTTAGCGGCTCGCCATGGCATTGTAGTTGAGCAAGCTGCTCGTTTTTAATATCAGCAATGAAAAAAGGCCCGGGGAGAAAAAACCGGGCCTTTGCTACTGTAACATTGGGATATGTTAGCAACTTTTTTCTAAGTTAAAACAAGTAGCTGTGGAGCTACCGAATGGTAATCTAAAGCCATAGCTATGCTCAAAACCGTGATATTTACAATTGAAAAAGCAAACACTTGGCGCGCCCAGCCGCTAACATCAATATTGCGACGATAGCCACGAAGCGCCATTAGCAACCACCAAAAACTCGTTGTACAAGCTACAGCCATAAAGGCTAAACCTGTATAACCACTAATGGTTAATAACATCACAACCAACGCATACACGGCGATATATAAAACAATGTGATGCTTTGCCTTCTCGATCCCCTGCGCTACTGGTAACACAGGAATTCTGGCCGCTTGGTAGTCGTTATAACGAAAGATTGCAATTGCATATGAATGAGGCATTTGCCATAGACTAAACATGACCAATAAAATCACAGCACCAGCATCAAACTGCCCAGTTACGGCGCAGTACCCCACTACAGGTGGTACTGCGCCAGATAAACTTCCGACAAAGGTGCCGTACACAGAACGACGTTTCATATATAAGCTGTACACACCGACGTAAATGACGTAACCAAAAGTAGCAAATAAGAGTGCCACTACGTTGGTATACACAGCTAATAAACCGAAACCAATAACACCAAGCACGATGCCATGTGCCATAGCCGCCTTTGCTGACATTTCGCCAGTTACTGTGACGCGTTTGCGAGTGCGCGCCATAGCAACATCAATATCACGATCAATCACGTTATTGATCGCGCATCCTGATGCCACTACTAAAGATAACCCTAGCAAGGTTGCGATCATTAACCATGGGTCAATATCACCGCGAGAGGCTAGCAAGAATCCCCCCGCGACAGAGATCAAATTGCCCATGATAATGCCAGGTTTAGTGACATTTAAATAACGTCGAAACACTTCCTCGACTCCTCTAATTTTCAGCACAAACGCAATATTACGAAAGAAACTAGTTAGTAACAGACTGTAAGAACTGGAGACACAACCTCAGACTAACCAGCTCCTTTCGTAAATCTTTTTACCAATTACAAAGTAATTGTTATTAGTACATCATCATGGCGTTCGATTCGTAGATGATCCACACCGACAAACCAACCACCATTACAATGATTAAAGCACTAAAGATAAACGACAATGAACTTGCCTTGCCGTCTTCAGTTTTGAAGTTTAGGTGTAAGAAATATTTCAAATGCACCCAAATTTGCACAATAGCCATGCTCACGATGCACCATGCAGTGGTCGTTTTAGAAAAAGAACCACTCATCACAGCCCAAAATGGAATAGCCGTTAAAACCACTGACAATACAAAACCAATTAAATAGTCTTTAACGCTGCCATGTGATTGTTCATTTTGTGCATGAACTTCTAAGTTATTCATTACATGTGATTCACTGTGACTCATTACATTGCTCCCATTAAATAAACAACGGTAAATACACAGATCCACACCACATCTAAGAAGTGCCAGAATAGGCTTAAACAACTTAGGCGTGTCACTGTTTGTGGGTTTAAACCACGGCGCACAACTTCAATCATCAGGACAGTCATCCAAATAAGACCAGCTGTAACGTGAAGACCATGTAAGCCCACTAAAGAGAAGAACGATGTTAAAAAGGCACTTTGCTGAGGGCCATTACCGTGCGCAATTAGGTGATGGAATTCATATACTTCCATACCAATAAACACAGCACCAAAGGCAAAGGTAACCAGCAACCAAGTTAACGTAGCCGCTTTTTTCTGCCCGTGAGCAGAGATCATCGCAAAACCAAAAGTGATACTACTGAGTAGTAGTGCTGCGGTTTCAACCGCAACAAAATCAAGTTCAAAAATGTCTTTACCCGACACACCGCCAGCGGTATTCATGAACAATACTGCGTAGGTTGCAAAGAATGATGCAAACAACAGGCAGTCAGTCATAAGGTAAAGCCAGAAACCAAATACGGTGTTACCACCTGTATCGTGGTGCTCATGGTCATGTGCATCGACATGACCGTGTGCGCCGTTTAAGGTGTCGAGTCCTGCAGAAATGCTACTCATGCATTCACCTCCTTCGTAGCGGCTGTATTGTGAGCCGTTTCTAGTTCAACAATTTCATCTGGTTGCACGTAGTAATCAACATCGCTGGTGTAACAACGTTTAATGAACACCACGATAGCACCCAGTAAACCAAAGGCCGCAAGCCACCAAATGTGCCAGATCATGGCAAAACAGAAGGTTGTTAAAGCTGCGCTCATTAATACACCTGCCGATGTATTTTTTGGCATATGAATTGGGCTATAAGAGGCTTCTTGCTTGTAAGCTAAGCCTTTCTCTTTCATGTCTGTCCACGCATCGATGTCATCAACATGAGGGATTTTCGCAAAGTTGTAGTACTGCGGAGGTGAAGCAGATGCCCACTCAAGAGTATGACCATTCCACGGATCGCCCGTTGTATCATCAAGTTGCTCGCGGTTTTTGAAGCTCACTACAAGTTGCACAACTTGGAACAAGATACCGAACATAATGATCACCGCACCGCCAGCTGCAATGTATAACCAAATGTTCCAATCAGGGTTGTTTGTGTGGTTTAAGCGACGTGTCATACCTAAGAAACCAAGTACGTATAACGGCATAAATGCCACGAAGAAACCAATTAACCAGCACCAGAAAGATCTTCTGCCCCAGCTCTCGTCAAGTTTGAAGCCCATTGCTTTAGGGAACCAAAACGCAAAACCAGCTAAATAACCAAATACCGCACCACCAATGATGGTGTTATGGAAGTGAGCGATTAAGAATAAGCTGTTATGTAATACGTAGTCAGCACCTGGAATCGCAAGTAGAACACCCGTCATACCACCGATAGTGAACGTCACCATAAAACCTAAAGTCCAAAGGACAGGCACAGTAATACGTAAACGACCACGATACATTGTGAATAACCAGTTAAACAACTTAACCCCGGTCGGCACCGCAATAACCATGGTCATAACACCAAAGAAGGCATTAACGTTAGCGCTTGAGCCCATCGTAAAGAAGTGGTGAAGCCAAACGATGAAACCTAAAATTGAAATTGCACCACTTGCGTAAACCATCGACTTATAACCAAACAGGCGTTTACCAGCAAACGTTGAGATAACTTCTGAGAAAATACCAAACGCAGGTAAGATCAGAATGTAAACTTCAGGGTGACCCCATGCCCAGAATAAGTTGATGTACATCATCGCGTTACCACCTAATTCATTCGTGAAGAAGTGGAAATCGAGATAACGATCAAGCGTCAGCATTGCCAGTACAGCAGTTAAAATTGGGAACGATGCTGCAATTAAGATATTTGCCCACGTACATGCCCAAGTAAAAATAGGCATTTTCATTAATGTCATGCCTGGTGCACGCATTTTAAATACAGTCGCTAAGAAGTTTACCGATGTTAATAAGGTACCCAAGCCGGATATCTGCAAGGCCCATATATAATAGTCGACCCCAACACCCGGACTGAATGACAACTCTGACAACGGTGGATACGCAACCCAACCTGTTTTAGCAAACTCACCGAAGAATAATGAGATATTGATTAGGATTGCACCGCCAGCAGTTAACCAAAAGCTAAGGTTATTTAAGAATGGGAATGCAACATCACGAGCACCAATTTGCAACGGTAAGATGATGTTCATTAAACCAATCATAAACGGCATCGCCATAAAGATGATCATGATCACCCCGTGTGCCGTAAAGATTTGGTCATAGTGCTCTGGTGGTAAGTAACCACTTGCACCGCCGGTAGCCATTGCCAATTGCAGTCGCATCATAATGGCATCCGCGAAACCACGGAAAAGCATGATAAGCGCAAGAATGATGTACATAACACCTAAACGCTTATGGTCAATTGAGGTGATCCAGTCGTGCCAAATCACGCCCCACTTTTTATATTTTGTTACTAAGCCTGCCACTAACAGACCTAAGACAGCAACAACCGTCATGGTAACCATGATAATTGGTTCATGAAACGGGATTGCGTCTAATGTTAATTTACCTAACAACGACATGATTATTCCTCGTCCTCGCTGTGCTTCTTATGAGCTGAGTGCTCTGGCATAGCGTGTTGCATTGCACCGTGAGAGCCATGCGCTTGCATATATTTCATTACGATTGAATGGAACATATCTTTATCTACGCTGGCATAGTATTTAACTGGGTCGTATTCACTTGGTTTTGCAAGTTCAACATAGCTTTGCTTAGTCAATGCAGAACCGGTATTTTTTACTTTGTTTACCCAAGCATCGAAATCAGCTTCTGTGGCTGTTGCAATGGCATCGAACTTCATACCAGTGAAACCTGCACCACTGTAGTTAGCAGAAAAGCCTTTAAAAGTACCCGGCTCATCAGCGATTAAGTGAAGCTTTGTTTCCATACCGGCCATTGAGTAAATTTGGCTACCAAGCTGTGGAATGAAAAACGAGTTCATGGTGCTTTCTGAGGTGATTTTGTACTGCACTGGCACATTGGCAGGAAAAACAAGCTCATTCACTGTGGCGATGCCTTGTTCTGGATAAATGAATAACCATTTCCAGTTCAAAGAAACAACCTCAACAGTAAGGTGCTTACCTTTACCCTCAAGTGGTTTATATGGGTCAAGTTGTTGCGTTGACTGCCACGTGATCACACCTAAAATCGCAACGATGATGATAGGAATGGTCCAAACTACAGCTTCAATCTTATTAGAGTGCGCCCACTTTGGAGCGTAAATTTCTTGATCTCGTCCATCACGGTATTTCCATGCAAAATAAATTGTCATGGCAATAACTGGAATCACAACAATCAGCATTAACACCGTAGCTACGATAATTAAATACTTCTCGTCGACACCAATTTGACCTTTTGGATCGAGTACCCCGCCTTTACAGCCAGACAAAGCCAGCACTAAAGACGCTAGAGCAATATTACAAAGGTTTCGAATTGACAAAGGAATATCCTACAACCTAAAAGTTAACACTTGTCGAAATAAGAACACGACGCTTTTCTGCAACAGATGCTACAGATATCCCTCGGCTGACTAACGAGCACGACAAATCGGCACGCTAAAAAGTGAGGGAGTTTAGGTTGGCTGACTGAAATTTGGGCGTAAAAAACCCACTAGGTGCTTAGTAAAGACAACTTAGAAAACAACTAAAATGGCTGAACTTAAGCAACAAAGCTTATTTACAGACAACCACTTACACGAGGAGGAGCACGACAGCCATGAGCGCTGTGTACTACTAAAGACTTTATCGTTTCACGCGCAGCGAAAGCCGCTTTACGTAAAATGACACCTGCACGACGCGCAGGGAAGAAATGGAAGACCAACCAGCATAAACCAATAAGTAATTGGCAAGACACAACAGGGTAAGCTAAAAAACTCAACACATTAAGCAACGGTGTTTCGTATAAAGCACCTTCGCTTAATAAGCTTCTAAGCCCTTGAGCATCTTCTACTGTGCCGTTGATTAGCATGGCTGAATTAATCAGCAACAAGGCTAAAACTGACATTAGCTCTTTACCAGCAAAAAACGCACGCGCAGCCAATTGCAATCTAGCTAAGCTAGACTGTTTGACACCTTGTGACTGACTAATTGCTCGCAAAACTCACGCCTTTTTATCGCTTTTACTGCATTTTGGGTAAGCGGCTTACCCTATTTTTAAATGCGGTAACATGATCTTCATCAATAAAGTTTCAGTAATTACTGAAATTTCGATGTGGAGTATAACAAAGTCAACAGACGGTACAAGTAGAAATTAACAGCACAAGGTTAAGTGTTGTTTAGCTAATTGCTAATGAGCTGTAAAAAAATTAATTTATCAAAGCTAAGTAGTTAAAATTAAAAGTGTATTTTATATAGCAAAAAGCAATGAACAAAAAGAAAATGACATATAAACAAGGATTAAACACACACTTACTCAGTAGCAATCAAAGCTTTAATACTGAACAAGGATTAGCCAAACCAGTTTAAATATAATATTCTACAAATCATCAAAACAAAGAATAAAAGAGATAATTATGCGTCAACATGCACTCGCAGCAGTCCTTTTAACATTAAGTACCAGTACACTCGCAAATACGATTGAAGACACCGTAGCGAGCGGCTTGAACAAACCTGCTATTTACTACGCCGATATAGAACCTTACTTAAAAAGCGCAGCAAAGCACCCAAGCGTTACACTAAAACAATTAGGCACCTCTTTCCAAGGACAGGCACTTAACTCTCTTAAAATCGGCACAGGCCCAATCAAAGTGATGATGTGGAGCCAAATGCACGGCGACGAAAACACAGCTACTGCCGCACTAATGGATTTTTTAAGCTTTATAACTGCCGATGAAAACGCACAATGGCTAGAAAAATGGCAACAGAAAATAACCCTTCTCATCATTCCCATGGTTAATCCAGATGGCGCTGCAATGCAAACTCGTCATAATGCTCAAGGTATTGATTTAAATCGTGATGCTAAAGCTCTTCG